>JBAXDE010000058.1:0-9098 GCA_037141115.1 Methanomicrobiales archaeon
AATGGAGAACCGTTCGTCCCAGCAGCAGCTCTGGTGTCACTGTAAACAGTAACCCTTTTTTTATACAGCACCACCACTCCTTCAACCTGCACCAGACTCCATACAGGATCTATGAGCGTTTTTCTGGCAGACACTGATTTCAAATTCACAACCGGATCTCGATTCGAAAATTCCGGGCAGACTCTGATTTCTATTTTTCAACCGGATCCCGATAGCAAACTTTTCACCGCGATAACCATCGCGTTTGAAAAACTGATCCGGATCAATCGAACCTTGATTGGTAATTTTCAAACGGATCGTGATTTCATATTTCCCGGCAGACTTTGATTTTAATTTTTCAACCGGACCTTGCTTGTAAAATGGATTTACTTATGGCCTCGTGATGGCACCTTTAGACGTAAACTTCCTCCGCCAATTCAACCAGACCCTGATTTCAAATTCGCAACCGGATCGTGATTTCATATTTCCCGGCAGACTTTGATTTTGATTTTTCAACCGGATCCCGATTGCAAACTTTTGATCGCGATCATGGTCGCGATTGGAAAGTTGATCAGGAACAATCAGGATTTGATTTTCGATTTTGAAGCGCACGTTGATTTTGATTTTTCAACCAGACTTTTATTGATAATTTCCGGGCAGACCCTGATTTTTTTTCAAAGCAGACTTTGATGAGAAAAAATATCGCATCTGGATGGAAAAAGACTCCCACATATTTAGAATGCTGAAGTTTTTGTCAGCAGGTATGGCTCGGGTGCAGCAGATCCCATATTGAAACATTATTGCCTGCACCAGCGCACTGGACGTTATCCGTCTGTCTCAATGCCAAATTCGGGGTCAGGAATTAATTGAGAACGAGCGGAGAGTCACTCGAAAAAATCATCCCGAACCCAAAATTTCCATGTGAGTACTTACCGGGTCCGATCAATTCCCTTGCACCAACCCATCGTTTAACACCCCATGAGATCCGTGAGAAATTTTTCCGCGGGCAGGATTCTTCGCACCGTTTTTCGTCGCCTCCCCTCTTATTCCCGACTAAACCCTATTTTTTAAAATCGCCCTCATAAAAAATGAGCCTCGTATTCGCATTCTGACAGGGTTTAAGGGGTCCATATGGGGTAAATTACATGGCGAAAAATGCCTCGGTGCCTGGGCCTTTGGCGACCCACAGGTGATGGGCTTTCCAGCCGCATTTTTGCAAACGGTGCGATAAAATGGCGCCGTTTCCACACACGCAGAAAAGAACCGTTTTGCGGGATTTTCCGGTATATGCCTGAATGTCGGAATGGCAAAAGGAGCCTAAAATAGGCTTATTTGCTCTCATGACCCAGACCCTCAATCTCCGGGTATCTATGACAACGGGAAAATACAGGGGTAGACCTTTTCACCCCCATACCCGTAATAATTGCAACCACCAGCTGACTTATTACCGGAAAAACAACCCGGGTTATCATCAACCGGACTATAATCGGGAATTCTAAAAAACGTGATTATTTCCGGGAGAAATTCCATTTTGCAAGATAATAGACCCCGACCAGGATCAGGATCACACTGATCCCCGCAATAATATATACCCCGGGCTCAATCCCGCAGGTCTGTTGCCCGGAACTTTCTGCTGCAAGGCGTGCACAACCGGATGGGATGCTGATCAGAAGGAACCAGATAATGTAACTGTTAACCAGGATCTCCCCGATAACTGCGATCGTTGGGATTACCATTGAATTAAACCCGATGATTTCGAGTTCTTCAGGCTGCGCAGGACACATATACTCCCATGCGGCGGGAATTTTTAAAAGGAATTCCTTTCTGAGCGGACCCTGCGGGTACCTGGTAGCAGATAATTTCCGGTAGGAGAGACAACCAGAATTAAAAAGCACTTTGTATTTGAAAAAAAAATAATTTTCAGACAATGACGGCATGGATGATCGTCACATCTTTGGCCGGGCGATCCCCACGCAGGGTCTTGGTCTTGCCGATCTTATCAACAACATCCATACCTTCCACCACTTTCCCGAATACCGGGTGTTTGTCGTCAAGGAAGTTGTTGTTGACAAGGTTGATGAAGAACTGCGAACCACCGGAGTTGGGACCGGAATTTGCCATTGAGATCGTTCCCCGGTTATTCCGGTTGGCCGGCCCGAACTCATCCTTGATTGCGTACCCCGGTCCGCCCATGCCGTTGCCGTTCGGGCAGCCGCCCTGAAGCATGAACCCGTCGATGACGCGGTGGAATATTACACCGTCATAGAAACCTTTCTTCACGAGCGTTTCAAAATTGCCCGCAGTAACGGGCATAGTCGGATCGAGCGCAATGGTAATGTTACCCATGTTCGTCTCGAGCCGTACGGTACTTCCTGCTGGTGCTGTCATGATATGCTGTAAGAGTATTGGCGTTATTTATTCTTCTGTCTTGTGAATGCCCGTCCCTTGTTGGGAAGAAAAAAGAATTTCAGATCATTTCCGCTTTCATGATCGTCACATTCTGGAGCGGACGGTTCACCTTTCCACCGGAAGTCGGCACTTTGCTGATCTTGTCCACCACATCCATGCCTTCCACAACCTGGCCAAAGACCGGGTGTACGGTATCAAGGTAGTTGTTGTTGACAAGGTTGATGAAGAACTGTGACCCCGCAGTGTTGGGGCCGGAATTCGCCATTGCTACAGTGCCGCGGTTGTTCCGGTTGGCCGGCCCGAACTCATCCTTGATCGTATACCCCGGACCACCGCGCCCGGTACCGGTCGGATCGCCACCCTGTAACATGAACCCGTCAATGACTCGGTGGAAAATTACATTGTTATAGTACCCTTTGTTCACAAGCATCTCGAAATTGCCGGCAGTTACGGGCATCGCAGGATCGAGCGCTATGACAATGTCTCCCATGGAGGTCGAAAGCCGTACACGTTTCCAGGACTCGGTAGAGATCGTGGCAGTTGCAGCGGGTACAGATGATGCCGCAGTTATCCCGGGTGTTGCTGACAGGGTCCCGGTTGCCGTACTGGTTTTAATGGGTGACGCCGATTGCTGGGTACATCCCGCTGCGAGGAGAAATGCCGCAACGAGTACACATACCAGCAGTACAGTGCGAACTGGTGATGACATAGTAAAAGGTTGGAATGATAAGAAAATAGAAGTTGCGGGACCGTGGCCCCATGTTATGAGCGAACTTCACTCGCTCTTGTTCTCGTCCCGACGTCCAAACCAGAAAATTGCACCAACAGCAATGAGCATCGATACCAGACCAGTGATGAGGATCAGGTATCCTTTCCCGCTCATGTAATCCGTGTAATCAGTGGCTGACATATCAATGGCAAGAACTGCAACGGTATTACCGTTCGAATCTCCCACTGAATTATCGATCGGAGCATACGCCGACATGAACGATCCATATTTTGTGGTATAGGGCCCCTTGGAGGATGTCGGACGGGAGAGTGCCCCGAAGATTTCCATTGTATCAGGAGACGTTGACAGTTCTCCTATCTTTGCTGAACCCTGCGGATCTTCAGGATACAGGTCATCGACAAGGAACGTAACAGACCGGTCCGGGTTCACTTTTACAATATACGCATTGAGGATGGTATCATCCATGCTGCGGAGCGTGCGAAGTTGCTTTACCACTGTCAGGTATCTTGGCGATCCTTCATCACCGGCCCGAAGCAGTTCGACATCACTTGCGTTTATCTGGGTTGCCATTACTCCGGCAGTTGATTCATATCCTGAACGTAGGGTGTCCTTGATCGTTGCTGTAGAACTGGTGTACGCAAATGCCGTAAGTGACCCGATGATAATGATCACAAGGATGGCGCTCACCCAGAGTATCGTTGATTTTGAACAGGTACCGGCCATTTCAGCTTCGCCTCCTTAATCCGATTACTATTCCCATTATGGTTACCATTCCTCCGATCAGGAGTGCAGGAGAGGTTGCACTCTTGGGTGTGGGGGTCGGTACGGGAGTCATTCCTATCGCGAGCGGGGTTGTCTGCCCCGAAGTCACCGTAGCAGTGCCTGAATAATCAGTATAACCGGTATACTTCAGCAGGATCTGGTGCACACCCGGATCGATCTCGGTGATTGTTGCCGGCGTATAACCCCGGAATATGTTATCAATATAGATCTCTGCACCTGTCGGCGTTGACACAACGTTGATAGAACCAGCTGCCGGTACGGGAGAGGGGTTTGGTCCGATCCGGGTCATGACCACGGGCACATAGGTGTTGGTATTGGCTTTGACATACACCGTCTCGATCCAGTCATTGTAGCCTGATGCAGTGAGCTTGATGATGTGGCTCCCTGAGGGTATGTTATTGAGCGTGAGACTGCCGGATGGGTTAGTGATGCCCTGATAAGCACTGTCCATAAACACGCTGGCACCGGGTGGTGCGGAGCCTATGGAGAGAGATCCGAAGATTGCCGGTGTCAGGCTTGGTGCAATCGTCTGGGAACTTCCTGCAGTCACATACACCGTTGTACTCCAGTCATTATAGCCGGACTGTTTGATCACGATGTTGTGGTTACCGGGGTAGAGCGTGAGGGTTACTGATGTCGTGCCCGAATAGGTGCCATCAGCATATACCAGGGATCCGCTCGGGCTGGATTTCACATAGACAGTTCCCGTACTGCGGGGAGGCGGGGGTGACTGCTGGAGTGTGGGGTAATAAGGTGCGGTCTGCCCTGCATATACGTTCATCATCTGGGTGTTCGGAGTATACCCGCTCATTGTAGCCTTCAGGGTGTAGGTTCCCGGTGCCAGGTTCGGGATCGTTATCGGGGAATACCCATAATAATTCCCGTTCATGTAAATTGCGGCACCCGCCGGGCTGGACTGGGCATAAATAGCACCATTCTGGACCGGCGTCACAGTTGTCGGCGTAACGATTGGGTTTATAGTCGCGTAGACGGCTACATGTTCACCGCTCTCCGGCATGCGGGAGAGTGGACCTACCATGTTGTGTAACCAGATTTGGAGACAGTAATCGTTCTTACCGGGGAACCGGTTGGGGATACTGCAACAGAGAGGATCCCCCCGGCAATATTGCCCTTTGGGGTACCATCGAAATAGACCGTGGCGCCATCAACATTGCCATAGGTGTCAATCCATCCTTTGCCTCCACCAAGCGTAGGCTCAATGGTGATGGTAACTTCTGTAGTAGGTATGCGGGTAGGCTCGGTCGTGACCTGCGTGACAACTGTTGGAATGGTAATGGTTGGTTCTGTCGTGCGCTGGGTCAAGGTTGGCAGTAACGCTGGCGTTGTTGGAATCGGTGTGACAACCGTTGGTTCCGCAGTGGGTTCCTTCGTGGGAACATTTGTTGGGGGGGCTGTCGGCACCGCAGTCGGTTCTGCTGTTGGCTTTGTTGTCGGTTCTGTTACCGGCGGGGTGACATCGCCAACAACAACACTCGCTGATACTGAAAAGGTGCTTATCACGCACAGTATCAGGAGGATAAGGATAATGAAGAATCGTTTATTCACAGTATCTCTTCCTGTACTCTAAATTCAGGAGATGGCGCTATTTATAGCATACCATTTTTTTTAAGAAACTGATGATGAAGGATTTATTAATTATTGAGGGACAAGTCCCTGAATCACACCGGCAAGCCGGGAGATCCCGGTTTTTATCATCTCTTCGTCAGGATTCGAGAAGTTCAGCCGGATCGTATCTTCCCCGCCACCATCGGTATAGAACGGCATGCCCGGTAGCACAGCAACTTTTTGTACCACACCCTCATCAAAGACCTTCCGGGAAGAGATGCCGGGCGGGAGGATTGCCATCAGGAACATACCTCCTTCGGGCGTGGTGTGGGAGAGTTGCGGCAACTGGTCATCGAGCAGATCGCACATCAGCCGGCATTTCGCACTGTATATGCGGGTGATGTGGAGGATATGGTCGTCGAGATCGTGCGTGGTCAGGTACCGGTGCAGGATCTTCTGGCAGAGGAAATTGGAATGCAGGTCAGCGGCCTGCTTGACGATATTGAACGGGGCAAGGATCTCCGGAGGTGCATAGATCCAGCCTATGCGCATGCCCGGCGCGATGATCTTGGAGAATGAACCGGAGATAACACTCTGGCCGGGCAGGTACTTTGTGACCGGCATCCGGGGTTTTGCATCAAAGAAGAGTTCCCCGAATGCATCATCTTCGTAAAAGACAGTGTCACTTTCCCGGAGGATATCTGCAACAGCCTTGCGTTTCTCCTGCGAATAGGTCCTGCCGGACGGGTTCTGGGAATTGGGGATGCCATAGAAAAATTTCGCATGGGGGGTTTTGACAAACTGTTCGAACGCCGTGAGATCCGGGCCATCGTCTTCCAGCGGAACGGTATCGATGACCGGTTCATAGAGCGAGAAGGCTTCAATTGCGCCAAGATACCCGGGCCGCTCCATGCCAACATGATCACCGGTATTGAGGAAAATCTTGGCAAAGAGGTCGAGGCACTGCTGTGAACCATTGACGATCTGGATATCTTCTGCGGTAGCCGGCAGTCCCAGCCGGGTCCGGTAGCGGTCCGCAATATACTCCCGCAGCGGCAGGTATCCGTCTGTGGTCGTGTACTGGAGTGCTGCCCGGGCATCCTCCTCCATGACATGCCGGGTTGCCTGTGCAATGCCTTCGGTATAGATCAGCGCTGTGGACGGGAGCCCCCCAGCAAACGAGATGATGGATGGGTTGTTCGAGACCGAAAAAAGTTCTGAAAGAAATGACACCGGTGCCCGTTTGATCCTGTCTGCAAAGTGAAATGACATGAAGTGCTCCCGTTCTGGTTATCCACTACCAGATTAGCGATGCATCCCAAAAAATCCGTGCATCAGAAAGGATGCCATTTTGTCTTTGGTTTTATCCCGGTTATCCCACAAACTTATTTTCTGCATTCCCCAACCAGTACCGTATGACAATTACCCGTGCGGATGATGCCGCAGCCGCATTCACGAACGGCTTTTCCTGTTCCCAGGCAGTCTGCCTTGCCTTTGCAGACGATTTCGGTATAGATCTCGACACTGTCCTTAAACTCTCCTGCGCTCTTGGCGGCGGGATGTCACATTCGGGCAATACCTGCGGGGCAGTGACGGGAGCTCTTATGGTGATAGGTATGAAGTACGGGCGCACCCGGCTCGATGATCTGGCAGCAAAAGAGAAGACCTACGAAACTGCCAATGCGTTTATGCAAGAGTTCCTGCGGCGCAATCATTCGCTGAACTGCACGGATCTTGTCGGGCACAACCTCTCTGATCCCAATGCACTGGCTCTTGCACGGGAGAAAAAACTCTTTCACACCAAATGCGCAAAGTTCGTGCAGGATGCCGGGGAAATCCTGGAAACGGTTCTCTGATTTTGTATCAGAATAATTTCTTCCGCACGGGCTGAATCGGGTCAACGAGGAAAAAAAGAGGGAATTTGTTTAAGTTCTGCCGGAAATGTCCGGAAGTACTTACGCTGCGTCAGCTACTTCGATCCTGATGATCTCGGAGTTGACTGCACCTATGTTCTTGTGCAGGACTTCACAGCGGGCTGCCTGAACCAGTTCGATCGATTCACGAATACTGGCGAGTGCTTCACCCTGCGTGCTGCCCCGGCCAAGAGCCTCCGATAACTCAACGCAACGGGCGGTATAACCGCCATCTGCCTGAGCATCGAGGATGATGGTGTAGTGCATGATCATTATAGAATGAGATAGATATTCACATAGTTTTTGGTTGAAACGGCCATTTTTCGCGTGTTTCGGGTAAAAACCCTAAAATCCATCCGCAAGAGAATTTCAATTTTTATAATAATCCGGTGGGACCGGGAAAAGGAGCAAAGTACCGGAATGCCGGTAAGGTATGTCAGTTGTCGTCCGGCTCCTGATCGGCCGGCAGATACGGATGTACTCCATCTCCCGGGATGCGTGCAGCGTCTCTTGCCTTCTCGTACTGGAGGATATGATCTTCTATGCCCGCCCGGGTCTCCTTCGGGAACTGCCCGAACTCCCGATCCACAAGAAACATACGGGCTGCATCCCCGATTGCCTTGTGCGGCTTGATGACGTACTGGTACTGGGAAGGGATCGAATAGGAGAGATGCGCTGACCTGATGGTAGTGCTGGTGATTCCAAATCCGATGACCATTGACATGCGGTCAAGCGAGATCTGTTCCTTGAGCTGCACTGCATGGGAGATCTCATGCTGGATATCGCGGGTGAGAAAACCATCCGTCCGCACCCGGGCCTGCCGGAATGCCACCTGCTCCCGCTGTCGGGCAAAAAATACCAAAGTCCCGATGTTCCTGCTGTTGAGAGCCTGCATGAAGAGGCGGAGCTCGTTGTTCACTGCATCGATTGCCTGCCGGGCTTTGCGAGCACCGGCAGGACTCAGGTGATACCGGTGATCGAACTGCTGTGTGCGGGCAGGTTCGGCGAGATTGAAGACCCGTCTGCGGGAGTCCACCCGTTTTCCCACGTCGTTTAAGATATTCTTCCAGAGTTCCACCTCGACATCGGCCGGGAACGGTTTTCCGGCAAACGAAAGGGCATCGGTCACCGGATCATGCAGAACCACGCCAATCTCGATTGGGATCTGCATCCGCTGGTGTGTGCCGTAGATACCGGCAAATTCCATATCTATGTATGCGGTCAGCGGTGAGGTCATGGAAGAGTGTGATCGAATAGCGTGATACGGGTCAGCAATTATGTGTAATGGTTTTATTCCATCAAAAAAAGGGTAGGGGGTCGGGGGTTACCGGTTCGCGTCCAACTGGGGTTGTATCTTCTGGGCTGCTGCCTCACCCGCTTTATCCAGCGGCACGAGTGTTATCTGATCCGCGGATGCAACGCCGACACCCAGTTCGGCTGCCCGGGCGATCTGTTCCAGTTCAAAGATCACGCCATTCATCACATCCGGAACGGTTCCGAATGAACGAAGTAGGGCAACACCTACCGCATCGATTGCAACCCGGTCCGTACCGGCAATAATCACCCCGGGCCTGATGAGCTTTCCCTTGTCAGGTCCCCCGCTTGAGAACCCTTCAGCCGCGTCCATGATGATGAGATCGGTCCGGTAAAATTTGTTGATCTCGGCACTCATGTCAGGTTAAGACCGGACTACTATCCGTTCAACCTTTTTAATAACG
>JBAXDE010000059.1:0-8982 GCA_037141115.1 Methanomicrobiales archaeon
CGCGGAGCGTGAGGTATTTTTCCTGCGGTCCGCCGATGGTGTATTTCTTGCCGAGTCCACGGACGCGGATAGCGATATTATCGGATGACATAAATCAAAGAATCCTTTTTTTATTTTCAATAAACCTATATTACAACCGGTAGTAGGAGATCCCATTCTCTTCGGCGATTGTCCTGTCAATCATCCCCCGGACATCCACAAGAACCGGGTGGTCATTCATCAGATTGCAGATGCGATCAATATTCATCAATTTGAATGCATCATGTGCAACAGCAACGATAATGGCATCTACTTTTTTATCAAGTGCCGGAAGCGGTGTTGCACCGAATTTTTGGATCACGCCGTCAGGGAGGTGTGGATCATACCCGTATACAATTACGCCAAACTCTTTTAATTCCTTTACCATCTCTTCAACAGGGGATTCACGGGTATCCGGAACATTCTCTTTATAGGTAAGTCCCATAATCAGGACACTCGATCCTTTGATTACCTTTCCTGCATTATTCAGCCCCTTGACTGCCATATCGGCAACATACTTAGGCATGGAATCGTTGATAGAACGGCCTGCAAGAATTATCTGCGGATGGTACCCGTATTCCTGTGCACGGGCAACAAGATAGTACGGATCAACAGGAATACAATGCCCCCCAACAAGACCCGGGGTAAAGTGCATGAAATTCCATTTCGTGCCGGCAGCTTCCAGCACATCTGCCGTATTGATGCCGAGCCGGTGGAAGATTATCGTGAGTTCATTCATCAGAGCGATATTGAGATCCCGCTGAATATTCTCGATCACCTTTGCAGCTTCGGCAACCTGAATACTCCTGGCACGGTATACCGTTGTTACTTTCCCATACAGGTTGGCGAGATCCTCAAGCGTCTCATCATCCATGCCGGAAACGATCTTGGTAATTTTTGCGAGTTCATGTGCGTCATCGCCAGGATTGATTCGTTCAGGAGAATAACCAATCCTGAACCCTTCCCCGCATTTCATACCGGATTCTTTCTCAAGAATGGGACGGACGATTTCATCCGTCACCCCCGGATAAACCGTGGATTCAAGAACAACGGTTGCTCCTTTTTTCAAATGTCTGCCTGCAATTTCCACGGCGCCCCGAATTGGCGAGAGATCGGGTTGCTTGTTTTTTGTTACGGGTGTCGGGACACAAATCAAAATATAATCCGCGTTGTGAATCTCTTCGGGATTGCTGGTCGCATGAATTTTCGAACCCGATTTTTGTATCTGTTCAATCTTATTTTGATCGATATCAAATCCAATTGTCTCCACATGCTGTGCAAATGCTTCAGCAAGGGGATAGCCGACATACCCAAGACCGATTACACACACGGTCACGTTGTCATCCTGTCCTGATACCATTGTATTGTCTCCTGTAATCCTGTTTTCACTGTGTACCGGGGATGATACCCGAATGCTTCGCGGGCACGGGAACTGTCCGCGAGCGAATCATGAATATCCCCGGGGCGTGCTGGTTCGTAGACTGGAGTTGTCCTGATTCCGGTAATATTCATTATAAGATCTGCAAGGGAATTAAGATCGATCTGCTGACCATAGGCAATGTTGTACACTCCTTCAGCCGTGCTCTCCATTGCCTGGACATTTGCCTCCGCGACATCTTTCGCATAGGTAAAATCACGGGTCTGTGTGCCATCGCCATAGATAACCGGGCGCTCATGCGCCAGGATGCGGGTGATGAATTTTGGAATCACCGCTGCATAATCTGATTTTGGATCCTGTCGCGGACCAAAGACATTGAAATACCGGAATGAAAGTGTCTTTAAACCATAGAGTTCAGAGAAAACCTGCATATACTCTTCACCTGCATGTTTCGATACCGCGTAGGGAGATTTCGGGCTGGGACACATGGATTCCTTTTTTGGAAGTGTCGGGGTATCGCCATACACGGATGATGAAGAGGCAAAGACTACTTTTTTCACACCGGCATCGCGTGCCGCTACAAGAACATTGAGCGTACCGGTGACATTAGCCTCATTGGTGGCAACAGGATTATTTACGGATCGGGAAACCGAAGCAATTGCCGCTTCATGAAATATTCCATCAACGGATTCGCACGCGGTCTTGAGCGTTGCCGGGTCCGTGATGCTTCCGTGAATGAATTGAACCCGTTTATTACCCGACAATTGTGAAATATTTTCTTTCTTGCCAGAAAAAAGATTGTCGAGAATCACGACTTCATGGTTATTATGAATAATGAAATCGGCAATATGTGAACCGATAAATCCTGCTCCGCCAGTAACAAGGTATCGCATAATCTTTTTTTCTCCTCTTTTTTGTCAATCCTGATTTCAGATTATATTGTAAAATTAAAACCAGGGCTTTTAATTCCAAGCCACTACGGTATACGTGTAAATAACTAACCCGTTTTCTGGAGGCATATCTGGTATACTATCATGTTGATCTTGAAACTTTTAAAGAATATCCGCAAATATCCTGTAGAAAAACGTACCAGACCCGAGAAGAACACTCATTACGCCGTTTGATACGTGCGTTCTGGCGCCTTCACCGAATTGACAATCGCATCGCGGAGCGTGAGGTATTTTTCCTGCGGTCCGCCGATGGTGTATTTCTTGCCGAGATTTTTAACGCGGATAGCGATGTTTTTATCGGTCATAAATGGGGATTTCCTCTGTATGTTTCAACTCTTTCTTGTATTGTCCCATGAAATGACATTCAATTCAGGAACAAGTTTGAAATGATCATCCCGACTGATAAGGGGGACTTTCTGATCGAGGCATGCAGCTGCAATCCAGATATCATTCTCGGGAATTGGATTACCTCGTTGCTTAAGATCAAAACGAACTTTGGCATAGTGTGTAGCAACAGATTCGTCGTTCTGGATCACAAGAGAATACCCGGCAAATTTGTGTACAAACTTCTCGTTGTTTTTGGTTTTTGTGCTGTTCAATGCACCATACAGGAGTTCCCCAATAACCGTGACAGGCAAAATAATTACGTCTGCGTCATCGACCAGTTTGCATACTTCAGAAATACCTTCCCGGTAGGCGATTACCGCGTTGGTATCCAATGCTAATTTACCAATTGCCTTCAATCTTTTCGAACTCCTCATCAATGCATTTCTGCATTGCCTCTGCTTCGTCATGGGTTATTGTTCCTGCTAAATTTCGAAGTTGTTTTTTATCAGGACGTCGGGAGAATATCGCAACCATCCTCTCATGCTCTTCTATACCAACAACAGGCCCAAGAGGTTTAAAAACATTATTTTCATACACAACTTCAATCGCCTTTGTCATAATTTCCCTATCCCCCCAAAGATGGTCATCATTACCATGATATTTTACAGCAAATAACTTATTGGTTCGATGGTATTACACCCCAATTTATATCTGACCCACAGAACCACCATCCCATCCTCTGACTGCACATCCTTTGAACGCTCAAGAACCTTTTGTCCGGTGGAGCCGGCCAAACCGTTTGAACGGCGCCTTCACAAAAATTAACAATCGCATCACGGAGCGTGAGATAGTGTTCCTCGCGGTCTGCCGAGGGTGTATTTCTTGCCGGGATTACGGACGCGGATGGCAATGTTTGCAGAAAACATGGAAAAGTACCTTGAATGGATAATTTATCCTGATACTGTTTGTATCCGGGATAATTGAATCAAACGGTTAGTGAACGTGGAGTACATTCGAACCTGTCCAACAATCGTCATGGTCCGTTGAATAACCACGATATGAAATTCCCCCTTCAACAACAAAGCGTATCTTCCTGCCATTCATTCTTCCTGCTACAACGAGTCAGGAAAAAATCCCGGCCGTTTTAATGGAGTTGACAACGATGCGTGGCGTTCGGCCGACAAAAACTGTTGAAGAAGCTCAAGCGCTGTGCGGAAAAGAGGGGATATCACTGGACAACCAATACGGATTCATCGCTGCGGTTCGATGCATTCATTTTCCGGACGGCTGTCATCGCGGCCCTCAAAGTCAAAAAGATCCGGCATGCGGCCGATGAGAATAAATTTGTCGAGAATCTTTTTCCCGAAGACGTTGACGCGCTGCGTTCGCTGCCACTCCCCCCTCACGTACTCAGCGAACTCTGGATACGGACACAAAAACGAGCGGGCATGGCGCCGGTTTTACATCCTGCCGAATACCACCGCAGAGATCGGGTTCAACCGGGGGGAGGGGTAGGTGAATCCTCACTTCCGGGAAGATGAATGGAAACAATCTCTCCAGCATGAGATCGCCCGGTATTCAATCAAGGATGGGAAGCTGGAAAAATAAGCCCTGTTTGGGCTTGTTTTGCCAAAATGGCGGGGGTTGGTTCCGAGCCGTATGGAACCGGTGTCCCCGCCCATGAAAAATACTGATTAAAACGATTATATCCTGAATCAGGCTCATTTCCGCCGGTTTTGACCCTGCAATTTAGCGGGCTTCCGACAGCCTCTTTTTTGTGAAGGTATTTCTGGTCATTGAACCGGCGATCTGCCATTCCAGGGCATGATATGAGCGCCCCATATTTTTACATATATAATTAAAATGCCGCCATTGACCTGGGTTCACATACGGGTCCCCATTAATGCGATTCCGCCACCTATTTTTTTTATCGCCCGTCACACCCGGTATCCCCAAAAAAGTGATCCCTCCCACCCATTCAACTCCACGGGCCCCTCAGTTGGAAAAATAATCCCAGTACTTCACTAAATTTTCTTCAGTGAAGACTGGATACGTATCTTCTCACATCACGCTTCGATCAACAAAGAAAAAAATAGCGAAGTACTGAATCCGGGATACGAGATTAGAGCAGTGATGACTTCCCGGCACCATTCCGCCCGATAATCCCCACAACCTCGCCTTTGCTCAACATCGAACGAGACATCCTTGAACGCTTAAGAACTTTTCAGAAAGAGAAGCACGTTTGAACGGCGCCTTCACTGAATTTACAATCGCATCGCAGAGCGTAAAATATTATTCCTAAAGTCTACCGAGGGGGTATTTCTTGCCGGGATTGCGGACGCGGATGGCGATGTTTTCAGAAGACATATGAGATACCTGCTATATTAGTTATCATTGGTAGTTAACCCCGGTGATCTGGGGTATCCTTTTTTTAGGAATGCTCAATTTTTATGAACATTTCCCGGCATAAAATTTTGTTGTAATAATGTGTGGTATCAAATGTCATAATTACCCATCACTTTAGTTTTTCAATGCTGTGGTTTCATGGTTTTTTCTGCCCAGACAACAACACGTTCTGCCAACATCAGAGCTTCGTGATATTCTTCATCACTGACCGGGCCTTCCAATCCGGGATATCGTGTTTGAGCTGCATACAGCGTGAGCGTTGACGCAGTTTTTATATCATTGGGAATGATTGCCCCCTCTTTTTCAAGAGCTGCCAAAAGCTGCGATATGTCATGGATGTACGGAAACGCCACTTTCTTTGAGATGTATACCGCCTTAATCGCTTTCTCTGCCGCCTGCTGGGCCTGGAAACAAAGGTCTTCGGTGTAAATTTCTCTGGAGCATTGTTTTGCAAGAGCCAGACTGCTCTTTGCACGATTCAGCCATTCTACCGGATTATCCGGTTGCAATCTTTTCCGCGTCATAGATCACGACACCCTCCCGTGTTGCAGGATAAATTACCAGATACGGAGAATCACGATATTGATCAACCTGTTTGGGGGAAACAACGATGATATCCACTGCCTTTCCAACCCCGTAAAGCCGCATATAGATCTTTGCCGCTACTTCCCGGGGATTCCTGACACCTTTTTTTATCACAAGAAGATCGATATCACTGTGTGGTCCCATCTCTCCACGAGCTGCAGAACCGAACATGATGATCCGGTCCGGATGTGCTACCTCAACAATCCGCTCTATGATATCATGTAAGATTTTTGTGGGGACGGTCTTTCTTTGCATATAGTATCCTTTTTTAGTTATCAATTATTCAGGTACGATACCCTTGCATTTCTCTGTATGATCCTCGCGTTAATGTTCTTTCCCTTCATCATAACTGACAAGTCCCACCCGTAAACGATGCTGAGGCATATTGCTGATTCTTTTCGAGTGAAATGACAATCGCATCGCGGAGCGTAAGGTAGTGTTCCTGCGGTCTACCGAGCGTGTATTTCTTCCCGGGATTACAGACACGGATGGCAATTTTCATGTCGTTCATATCTTTACAGTACCTCGTTTGAATTGGGAAACTAAACAATATCCGCATAATACTGCTCCATCCTCCGGAAATAAAACATCCCCGAAACCAGTAGCACCGCCACAACACCTACGGATACTAAGATCATCGGACCTGGGATTTCAGTCCCGAGCAATGCCCAGCGGAATCCTTCAATTACTCCGGCCATAGGGTTAAGGCCATATAGGGGGCGTATTGCTTCCGGGATCATACTTGCCGGGTAGACAACAGGTGATGCATACATCCAGAGCTGGATAATGAAGGGAACTGTGTACTGGAAATCCCTGTACTTGACATTCAGCGCCGAAAGCCATAGCCCGATACCCAGTGATGTGGCGAGCGCAAGCAGGATAAACAGGGGAAGAAATACGACATTGATTGTCGGCACAAAACCGTAGTATGCCATCATCAGGACAAGGATTGAAATGGAAACGGCAAAGTCTACCAGTGGTGAGAGTATTCCGGAGATCGGCATGATCAGTCGTGGGAAGTAAACCTTTGTCATGATATTTGCATTTGCCACCATGCTCATCGTTGAGCGGGTGAGTCCTTCTGAGAAGAGCATCCAGGGGAGGAGTGCGGCAAAGGAGAATAGCGGGTAGGGAATACCTTCCGATGGAATTTTTGCAAATCCCCCGAAAATGATCGTGAAAATCACCATCATGAAAAGTGGCTGGATGATTGCCCACAAAAAACCAAGTGCAGTCTGTTTATACCGGATTTTGATATCCCGCATCGTAAATGAAGTAAGAAGTTCCCGGTAATTCCAGAGTTCATGCAGATCAACCGGGACCCATTTACGGGGCGGTCGAATGATGAGTGTAGGCACTGATTCGTGAGCGGGTCCGGGTTCAGTCATGAAAGTTAAGTATACTTTTGTGTTGTCATTACATAAAATCTGGTAATCCGGTACGGTGGGTAAATTCCACTTGAACTTTTTACTATATGGCAATATTTCAATAATCCACTAAATTGAAAGATTTCAGTTTATAATGAAGAAATCATTATTCTGGATCAAATCATAAATGTTCATCAAAAAAAGCCTCAGCCGTGATTTGAACACGGGACCTGCTGATTACAAGTCAGCCGCTCTGCCAACTAAGCCACTGAGGCGCCATATACTATAATCATTGAAACGTAAAAAAGGTGGTGCCTGACCCCCGTTGAAAATAAACGCCGGAAATGCGATTTCCCCAATAAAATTTCCCGTGAATCTGTGATCCTCTGAAACAATTGTTAAACGGTTGTCATTCAACTCAAGTGCAAACACATTATACAATAAAGAACGGAGATAACAATACGAGAAAATGGCTTACCTGACCGTTGACATAGGGGGAAGTCCGGGCATTAACTGCCGCGGGTTCTGCGAATACTGTTATTTCAAAAATGTCAGGGGTGTCCAGCCACTGGGATGCAGGTATTGCCTCCCCTTCAAAAAAGGATGTGATTACTGTACCCGCGGTGTCAAGGAAGAATACAGCGGATTTAAGGATCTCAAGGATATCGCGGATGATGTTCTTGCAAACCTTCAGACCAAACAAGGAGAGATCGAACGCATCACCATCAGCGGCGGCGGGGATCCGAGCTGCTATCCCCGGTTCACTGAACTTATTGAACTGCTTGGCAGTATGGAAGCGCCGCTTCATATTGGTTATACCAGTGGCAAAGGCTGGGATGATCCGGCTGTTGCCGATCTCCTGATCGATAACGGTCTTTCAGAAATTTCTTTCACGGTTTTTGCATCAGATCCGGCTCTTCGCAAGCGTTACATGCATGATCCAACCCCGGAAGTTTCGCTAAAAATTGTAGAACGGTTATGTGAAACTGTTGATGTATATGCAGCCGCGGTTGTCCTTCCCGGGATTAATGATGGAAAAATTCTTGAACAGACCTGCGAGTGGCTGGATGCCTGCGGAGCAAAAGGATTGATCCTGATGCGGTTTGCAAACTCAACGGAACAGGGATTGATCCTTGGAAATGGTCCGATAATCAAAAACCAGCAGGTCCAGACCGCTGAATCATTTCGGGATATGGTAGCGGATTTGAGTGTAAAATTTGATATGAAGATCTCCGGAACTCCCCTTTGGGATCCGGATATCGGCTCACCCTTTGCACTTATCAGCGAACCAGGGCTCATTCAGAAACTACCCCGGGTGACCCGGAGGGCGACGGTCATCAGTGGAAGTGTGGCAGCTCCCTATATCCAAAAAATCCTTTCAGCCTGCGGCTCGGAAGTTCCCGTAATTTCTACCGGAAAAGATATTGCGTGCCTGATCACCCTGGCAGATCTTCAGAAACTCGATCTATCTGCGCTTGAACGTGCGGTAATTATTCCTGGGCGGGCTTTTGTGTTTGACCCTGAAGCGCAGGAATTATTGTCCGGAGATGGGGTTGAAAGAGACGTTATCCGTGGTCCAGATACCCTGACTGCGGATGCAGAAACCAGTATGGGGATGACCCGCGATCAGGTCCTTGCATTGGAGATGGAAGGTTTTGCTGAGCTTATCCAGACAATCAACCGGTCCGGATCTTCCCGGTAAAATATCTCTGGAAAAAACGGGATTTGCGGTCTGTTCCGGAATTTTCATCGCCTCTTGGGTTTCCTGGCGGAACACCCGGATGGAATAAAATTCATCATACCCTTTGTTTCTGAACTGGAAAGGCACCATTAGGGCTCATTTATAATCCCATAAATCCTGTGAAAACGGTTAAAACCCAAAAATATGGCATCTTTTTGTATCCTCTCGAAAAACACGGGTCAGCTTTGAGAACAACCCCGTCGTCTCACT
>JBAXDE010000060.1:0-8871 GCA_037141115.1 Methanomicrobiales archaeon
CCTGTGCAATGGCTGTGATCTGCGGAACCCCGGTACCCGCAACAATACGTGTTGTACATATAGAGCCAGGACCGATACCGACTTTGATCCCGTCTACTCCGGCTTTCACCAGTGCTTCAGCTGCTTCGGATGTTGCGATATTGCCTGCAATCACGTCAGCCTTTACACTGCCTTTGATCTCCTGCACAGCAGCAACCACTTTCATGTTATGCCCGTGGGCACAGTCAACAACCAGTGCGTCAACCCCGTTCTGGTCGAGCATTTCTGCCCGTGCAAAATCAAACGGCCCGACTGCTGCTGCCACGCGGAGATTGCCTTTCGCATCCCTCGTCGCATTGGGGTACTGGCGTTTTTCTAAAATATCCTGCATTGTGATAATGCCGATTAGTTTGCCTTTTTCATTTACAACTGGCAGGCGCTCAACTTTGTTGGTGTACATGATCTCAAGCGCTTTTTCAGAAGTGATATCTTCTGGTGCGGTGACAAGTTTTTTTGTCATGATGCTCTTGATATTCTCGTCCCCGCGTTTGGATACGATTGCGCGTACGTCGCGCCGGCTGACGATCCCGATGATGCGACCCTTGTTGACCACCGGTACACCCCCAATACTGTACTGGTGCATGAGGCGTTCGGCATCGGAGACCGAAGCGTGCTCTTCTACATAGAGCACGTCGCGTTCGATCAGTTCTTCGGCTTGTTTGACTTCGATGAGTTCCTGCAACTCGTGTTCAGGAGTCATGTTCCGGTGGATAACCCCGATACCACCCTCGCGGGCAAGTGCGATTGCCATCAGGGACTCTGTCACGGTATCCATTGCCGCAGAGACCAGTGGAAGATTCATACTGATATTACGGGAAAATTTCGAACGGATATCTGCTTCAGCTGGTTCTAACCAGGAAGCCTGTGGTGCGAGCAGCACATCATCGAAGGTTAATGAGAGTGGCACATCTAATTTTTCAATGTACATAGGTCACCTGTATTACCTGATCATCGCAAGTGCGGTGTTAATTAAATCTTCACGGACTGTCGCGTTCCGGTCGCCCCCGCAGACCATCCCGCGCACCCCGATAATATCCGGGTTGATTCGCTTGAGTGCATCAATATCCTCAAACTTAAGCGCTCCGGCGAGAGCAGTCTTAAGGCCGAGTTTGGTGTTCGTGTCAGTAAATGTCCTGAGCGATTCTTCGTTCATGAATGCAAACGTGCTCTGCCGGTCCTTGATGCCGGTATCGACCATGACAATGTCAGCCCCGTCATCTGCTGCGATTGGTGCCATGTCAAACGGGGAGATCGATTTCATTCGCTGGTAATCCGAGTATGCGGCAATCACGACAAATTTCTTGGGAAACTCATCTTTTACCGCTTTTACTACAGCCGAGATCACCGCGCGGGCTTTTTCTTTGCCCTCAAACGTAAGCCCGATCTTGATATAGTCAGCCCCGGCACAGGCAGCCCCGTACGCGGTGAGCGAAGCCCCGCCCGGTTTAAAATCGAAATCACCAATCGCCGCACTCACCGGTTTTTTGGAGAATGCTTTGATCTCGCGAATCACCCACGGATAGTTGGCGCCCAGCGAGCCCTCTGATGGTTTCTTTACATCGATGATATCTGCGGCACCAGAGCGCTTGGCCTCATCGATTGAGCTTGGGCTGACCAGCAATTGCATAGGATTTAATGATCTTTTGTCCTAATAGTGATTGCGCTCACCTATGGAACTCGTACTTGCAATGGATTTGCGGCAGAATCTGGTAGTTCATGGCAAATCCGGGAACCGGGAAACCTATAGACCGCTTGACTGGGGTATATCTCCGACAGCAGAACCGCTCGGGTACTTGGCAGCGATTCAGCCCAAATTTCTCTATATTGCTGATCTCGACCGGATCGAAGGCACGGGTTCGCATGATGCACTGGTCGAGCAGTGCGCAGAAAAAGTCTCGTGCTGTTATGTGGATCGCGGTTGCAGTGCCCCGGATGATATGCTCACCTCACCAAATCTTAAGAATATTATTGGCACGGAGACGGGTGGTGTGGATCTCTCGCAATACCGTGGCGGTTACCTGAGTATCGATATAAAGGAGGGGCGGGTGATCCCCTCCGGTAAAACGCCGGACGCATTCCTCACTCAGGTAAACGAATGGCATTTCGAAGGATGCATTATTCTTAACATTGGTGCCGTTGGAACGGAATCGGGGATGGATGCTGCTGCACTGACATCCCTGCGGGCTGCCTATGACGGGAGACTGTTGTATGGAGGCGGGGTTGCAACCGTCAAGGATCTCGAAATCCTCAGTGCGGCAGGATTTGACGGGGCGATCATTGCCACGGCCCTGCATCATGGGAAAATCCCGGTTGCATGGATCCGGAGGGGAACCTGTTGTTAATCACGATCGAAGGGATAGACGGGACCGGTAAGAGCACGCTGCTCGCCGGGCTCAAGAGCCAGCTTGCGGATCTCGACCCGGTCTTCACCCGGGAGCCGGGCGCCACCTGGGTGGGTGAGGCCGTGCGACGGGCGATCGCAGAGCAGATCGATCCTATCACGGAAGCATCACTCTTTGTCGCGGATCATGCAGCGCACCTTTCCACCCTTGTCCGTCCCGCTCTTGCACAAGGCAGGCTTGTCATCTCGGACCGGTACAGCGACAGCCGTTTTGCCTACCAGTCCGTGACGCTCAAAGGGATTGTTCCTGACCCGGAGGGATGGTTACGGGCCATGCATGACGGCTGGTCGATAACTCCAGACCGCACGTTCCTGCTGGTGCTTTCCATTGATGATGCGCTGGGACGGCTCGCAGACAAGAGCGGGCGGGAGCATTTCGAGCGGCGGGAAGTGCTCGAAGCGGTCCAGAACAATTATCTTTCCTATGCCCGGGCTGAACCGTCGCGGTTTGTTATTGTCGATGCGGCTCTGGGAAAAGAGGAGATTGTGAAGTTTGTTGCCGAGGGGATCCGGCTGGCTGTGCAATCAGGGAAACTGGGGCGGAAGCGATAGAGTGGGTTTTTTAAATTTTTTTTCGCGAAAATCCGGTTGAAAATTTTCCGGGAAAAGCCCGGCCGGGAAATTTCAGCCCGGCATGAACCCGTCCCTTCCGAAACCCGGGGGGTGGCCATGTCTTTTTGTAACGGCCCAGCCATGAGCCGGTTATCGCATGCCGTTTGACAATTGTCCGGAACAGGAACGGGCACCGGGCCGGGTATGTACCGGAGCGTTTGGGAGAAGGAGCCTGACAGAGAAACCTAATGAGCAGGCACATCCAAGAAAGATCTAGACTACTGGAGGAATGCATCCTGAAAGTCCGTGAGATTATTAAAATAATCGAGGCCGATGGATGGTATATCGTAGCAACAAAGGGAAGTCATCGCCAGTATAAGCATCTGGAAAAACCCGGCAGGATAACCATCGCCGGGCATCTGGCAGATGATCTCGCACCCGGCACGATGAACAGCATATTCAAACAAGCACAACTCAAGGATTGAATTATATGCACAGATTTTTGATAGTCATTGAAAAAGCGGGAAAAAATTTCTCAGCATATTCACCGGATCTTCCCGGTTGCATTGCAACAGGAAAAACCCGGGAGGAAACGGAAGAGCGGATGCATGAAGCAATCGAGATGCATATCCGTGGACTTATCGAAGATGGGATGCCAGTCCCGAAATCTCATTCATCAGCAACTTTTGTTGCGATTCAAGCAAATTGAAAAAAAAACCATAACTCTTTTTTTTTAATCAGATCATTTATTTTGAGATTTCACCAAGGGGCTGTTCAATATTTCCCGGTTGGCCCCACCCGTTCCCACCAAAACCCGGGGGCTGGCCACTCTCGCGTAACGGCCCAGCCTTGAGCCGGTTATCGTATGCCGTTTGACAATTGAGCGGTACACAAGGCACCGGACCGGGCAGGTACCGGAAAGGGCTGAGCAACTCCGGAAACGAAAGAAATAGCGGGTTGGAATCTGTCAGATCCTCAACAAAGATTTTAGGAATAGACAACCCATGGTGATTCAGGAGAATCCCATGTCAACATTTACGGCTGTGCTTCACAAAGAGGATGACACCTATGTGGCAGAATGCCCAGAAGTAGGTACAGTGAGCCAGGGCAAAACAGTGGAAGAAGCGGTCAGTAACCTGAAAGAGGCAACCGAACTGTATCTGGAAGAGTTTCCCCTCCCGAAAAAGAAGCGGGCAATCCTCACAACCTTTGAGGTGTCATCGGTTGCCACATCATAAGCCGGTTTCCGGTGAAGAAACTATCAAAATTCTCTGCAATAAATTTGGTTTTTCCCTATCCGGTCGTTCGGGCAGTCATGTGCGGCTTTCCAAGATGAGTGCTGACGGAAAGACCGGAACCGTTGTTCCTCTCCATGATGAGTTAAAACCGGGAACACTCCGGGGTGCGCTCAGGTTGGCTAAAGTCGATATCGATGAATTTTACCATCATGTCTGATAGAAAATGTCCCTGCACCGATTTTTGATAGTCATTGAAAAAGCAGGAAAGAATTACTCAGCATATTCACCAGACCCCCCCGGTTGCATCGCAACAGGAAAGACCGGGGAGGAAACTAAAAGAAAGGATGCATGACGCGATTGGGATGCATATCCATGGGATTATCGATGACGGGATGACAAATGCAGACTGACAAAAAAATCCTCTTTGCCATTGCAGGGCTGATCCTGTGCTGCATTATTGGTTTCGGTTTTTACTCTCCCGGTCTTCTCTCCAGTCCTTCCGGCATGAAGGATTTTCCCGCACAAACCGGAATGTCACAGCCATCTGTTGTAACCCCAAAGGACAACGTAACCATCACCATAAATCCGATCCCGGAGTATATGGCGGGCGAAACGTTCGCCATCAACGGGACAACTACATTGCCGGTCGGAGAAGTGCTGGACATAGCCCTAATAAAAGAACCCTTCCATACAACGAAATGCGATCCTGGGAAGTTCTGCGGAGCAGGCACCTATTCGACAATTGTTTCGTCCGGACTGGACAATAATACATGGTCTCTGAATCTGAATACCTCGGGATTTACTGAAGGAGGATATGATATCTGGGTTCTCGCCCGCTACAATCCCAACACATCGATTCATGCTGGGCTTCTTCTGAAAAAGAGCTGATGTCAGATCGCGTTTTTTTTACGATCTTTCGGGCCGGTTTTTTTGTTCAAGTCAGGGCTGGCCCCCCTCGCGTAACGGCCCGGCCTTGAGCCGGTCATCGCATGGCGTTTGACAACTGCCCGGAACAGGAACGGGCACCAGGATGTGCGGGTATCGGAGATTTTGGTAAAAGTGAGCGAGATATGGTGGGACGATGGATCGATTAGGCTGAGGATGTTTTGCTAAACGGATTATAGATTACCAGATCAGGCACCTGATCAAAATCCCGCTCGTTCCGGGTAACGAGGGTCGCATCCAGAGACAGGGCCGAGGCAGCGATAACTGCATCGGGAAGGGTGATATTTACTCTCGTACGGATGTCAATGGTTTTCTCCGCCAGAGTATCAGTAAGAGGAAGGCACTGGGCACAATCAAGAAGATGTCGTGCCTGGGCAAGTCCTTCAGGAGTATGATCTTTCCAGCCGAGAAGTTCGATACGGGTAATGATCGAAATATTAAAAGATTCCTGAAGTATCCGGTCAATGACCGGTTTCTCATCGTCAGGAATTGCACCCGCGAGGTAATAGATGAGAATATTGGTATCGATCAGATAGGATGTCATCCGCGGTTCCACTCACTTCGGAGAGCCCGCGCCACTTCCTGTGGATTTTTAATCCTGTCACGATATATCCCGTAGTAATCCTGCGGATTGCAGGGTGAAAGCCTGGGCTTCTGCACCTGAAGTGTCCGCTCCCAGACTTCAACGGGAACTATGACGCTCGTTTTGTGGCCGCTAGCGTCATACACGTACTGGATTTCATTCATTGTACTTTCATTATTCCCGCAAGAGAATATAGTTTTCCCGGTTCCTGTTGAAACCCGGGGGCTGGCCGGGTCTCTTTGTAACGGCCCAGCCCTGAACCGGTCATCGCAGCCGTTTGATAATTATCCGGAACAGGGACGGGCACCGGACCGGGAGGGTACCGGAGAGTTAGAGTGAAGGAGTGAGAGCGGAAAGTGTTGGGACAGATAGGAAAGGTCGGTTTCCGTGATTGGAAAACTTTTTTGACATGGGCCCGAGGGTAAGCTCAACCGCGGGAAAATTCGGTTCAAGTTAATCTGATTAATCCGGACTCAGGACCGACAGCACAGATAAAGATTTGTCACAGAGATCGTTTAAACGGCCGTTCCGAATAGAATTTACCTTAAGCATAAGGTCCCCGTATCGAGAATCACGGGATATCCTATAAAAAATTGTTATGAGGTAAAACCATGAAATGGAATAGTCTTAGTTTTATATCAGGAGTTTTAATCCTCCTCATTATCGGCGGATTCGTTATTATAAACCAATTGGAGAATCAAAACACGGCATCTCTGGTCAAGGGATCTTCATTGAAAGGGACAACCATGCCTGAGGGAAACTCTCCAGGACCAACAGGCATTACAACCCCCTCGGCCCTTGCCACATCCTTCCAAAAGGTTGTTCGGGTAACGGACACACCCTCAATCTCCCTTGATCAGGCAGAAGAAATTGCCCGTAAGACATTTTCGCAGTTCAGTCCGGACCGGATAAATGTAACCTTTCAAAAAGGGGATAAACAGCATCAGGCTGTCTATGGCTTCGAACTATTCAAAAACAATGAAAATATTGTGCAGGGGGGGATTGATCCGGATACCGGTTCCATCCGTTCGTATGCGATTGGCATCAAACGAATCGGACGCCCGGAAAAGCCGGCAATAACCATTGAGACGGGGCAATATATTGCCAAAAAAGAGATCACGAGTCGTAATGGAGAAATATCCCTCAATAAAACTGAAGCTCGGTATGATCCATTAGGTTTCCCGGACCGTGGTATCGCCGGGGTGTATGTATATGTCTATGACCGGCTTGTTAAGAATAACCCTTGCGACTGCGATGGTTTTACCGTTGATGTCGATTCAATATCCGGAAGCGTAGTGGAATACCGTGAGACATGGATTAAGCCCCCGGAAGAGATCTGTTGAATTTTAATTGACGAAACCCTTTTTTCCGTTTTTTTCCGGATCGTATAATTCCTCTGGGATTCAGAACAATCGCCGGTGGGGATAATCAGTATCGACTGGATGTGGATCTTCAGATCCGGTTACTCCATTCACAGGAAGGAAGACCGCACGCGATGAAAGTTCAAAGCCAAATCAGTACCGGGGTTTGTTTTTACGTTACGAGATGAATGGGATTATTTTTATCGAAATAGTAAAAAATTCTCACAGAGATCGTATATCCCTCAGCAGCAATCGTAGTAGTATCGTGAAAGACGGTGAACAGTGATGAAGATATCCAAATTAAAAGGAATAATCATACTTATGGCAGTGGCGCTTATTGTCCTGCCTGTCGCTGCCAGTGTAACATTCCAATCAAGTGTTCCCAAAACAATAGCAGAGGGAGACCGGTTTGTGATCCGGGGGACAGATGCAACAAATGGTTCTGTTGCAATCTGGGTAATTGGGCGGAACTATTTTGATATCCGGTTTGTGAAACCGGATGAACACGGAACGTACACCTTTATTTTGAAACCCGATGAAACCAGGAATTTCTCCAGTGGACAGTATGCTGTTGTTATTCAGGATCCTGGTGCAAACCGGCAATTCGAGATCGAACCGCGGATATCTGGTACCGGAACGGTCACTCTCCTGAATAATGGTGTAATATACGCGGATGTGGGTGAAAAACAGAATTTTAAGGCAGATGTCCAGCCGGTTATTACCATGGTATTGGCTGCCACAACCAGTCCGGATACTGATGACATCGTTACACCGTACTATTTTTTTGTCGAACTACCCTCCATTCACTTTGACCGTAATACGGATCCTGAATGGGACATACCGTTGCAAGTAAAAATTTCCGGAAAACCGGTAGTTATCCGTGGGACAACAAATATGGGGGTAGAAAATGTCCTTACTGCCACGGTCCGTACCGCGGATACCAATAAACCCATCATGGCGACAATACTTCCGTTGATCGCTGGGAGCAATAATGAAAATGGAAATATACTGAACCGGTGGGAATACGAACTCAATCCCTCTGGATTACCTGCTGGTGAATATTTCCTGACGATCGGATGGCAGAAAGAAAAGACTCTTGGGACCGGAACGATTTTGTTCACGGTTTCGTAGCCGGGGTCAAGGGGCACTTAAACATAAAGTAGGATGAAGTATCGTTCCTGGGTATTTTCTTTTTTTTTAGAGGTCAGACGGTAATAACGGGCCCCTTTCTGTCCATTATTGGGCACATGAATGGAGACTGTGATGGGAGAAGGAAGAATTGATTGGTCCTTTTTTAGTTTTAAACCTGTACTTTCGTATCACGAACCGATTCAAGAGTAACCTCAGGATATCGGGTTATCGGTTCACGAGATTTCGTAGCGGGTTGGATTTCTTGTATATCCGATTTTAGGATCTCTGCCACGTTGTACGAGAGAATGTACCAGGTTCTCCTGCCTTCCTGTTCAACATGGACTATTCCATCCCTGACAAGCAGTTGTATATGGTACCATAACGAAGGGCCGGATATACTCAGATTCTTTATGAAATCTTTTCTCGAAACTACGCCATCTGCCTTGAGCATGCTGATGATCTGATCCCGTATCGGGTTATCCATGTGGAACATGAGTTTTTGTTTCAGTGGTTCGAACCCGTCCAGATGGATAAAATACCGGGTCAAACCACCATCTTTCACTTCAAGAACCACTGCCGTCAGGTTAATTTTGAAAACATAGATATCCATCAGATATTAGT
>JBAXDE010000061.1:0-8830 GCA_037141115.1 Methanomicrobiales archaeon
CGCATAAACTCCCGGTCATTGCCGGGGAAGATCTGGTCAAGTACCTTGCGAAGCATGGATTCGAGATCAAGCGGCAGTCCGCGAGCCATGTTGTCGTGCAGAAAGAATGGCGGGTCTTTTCTGTTCCTCTTCACCGGGAACTCAAGAAGGGGACCTTGATTGGGATCCTCAAACAGGCCGGGATTGATGTCGAGGATTTCAAACAGGGATTCCGGTAAGAGGAATTTCGGTCAATCTTATTTTCCAGGCACGAATCAATCACACGCATGCGTCCCGACCTGTTAGTACCAGCCGCCTCTCAGTGCCCCCGGTTCCGGCACCTGACGAAGGGGCCGGTACTAAACCGGTCCCGCGTCCGTCAATCAAACAAAGCCCGGCCCCGCCCCAATGCATGCGGCCGACACGAGAGTGGGCGAGCCGACCCCAACAAATCCCGGCCGGACCGGTCCGGCGCATGCATTCCTGCGAACAGAAAATATCCCGGGCCCCAAACGGACCCGTAACGCGGAAGAGGCATCCGGATTTTCTCAAGCGGGTGAAGTAACCGGCACAATGATTCCATTCCGGATTGTACCGGCAACAAGCGATGCCGGGTCCCGGTATTCTTCCAGGGTCAACATTTAGGTGCCTAAAAAAGAGCAGGGTCAGGTTCCCGGAGGGAACCGTACCGCAGTGCATCTTACTTACTCATGTCCAGAATGTCGTCTGGAAGCCCGAGGTACGGGACCCCGCTCTCCCAGCCGGCATTGCGGCGCCGTGCAAGTTCCCGCATGAACTTCTCCATCAGGGCCGGATCTGCCTCAAGGCGCTCGTACATTTTTTTCGCAAACTCCGGAAAGACGATGATCCCGTCCTTTCGTGCAACACCGGCAAGGATGATTGCTGCTGCCTCGTCTGCCGAAATAGCCTCTTTTGGAACCTCAGCGCCGGCAAAGATCGCGGTTGCAACATTGGCCGGGCAGATGGTGGTGAACGCGATACCCTTGTCTGCAAATTCATACCTCAGCGCCTCAGTCATGCCCGTGACCGCATACTTGGTGGCGCAGTACACGGTCTGGGACGGCGGTGCAATGATACCGGCAAGGGATGAGGTGTTCACGATATGCCCGCTGCCCTGCGCAAGCATGACCGGCAGGGCATAGTGGATGCCGTAGACAACCCCCCATATATTGAGGTCGATAGCCTTCTTCCACATCTCAAGCGTGAGGTGCACGCTGGGGTGCGTCATGCCAATGCCGGCGTTGTTGAAGAGGTAATCCAGCCGGCCGGACTCCCGGACGCAGGTCCCGATCATCCCCTTCACCTCATCGGCAACGGTCACGTCAACGGCCGCAAACCTCGCGTTTTTATACGCGGCAAGGGACGCTCCTGCCTTCTCAACACTCTCCTTCCGGCTGCCGATCACAAAGACCGTTGCGCCGCGTTTCAACAACTCTTCCGATACTGCGTAGCCGATCCCGGAGGTACCCCCGGTCACGACTGCGATCTTTCCTGCAAAAACATCTGCCATTGTTCTTTCCTCACGGGAGCGACCGGGCAAGATCCATGCGCATCGTGCTCGTGCCCTTCCGGAACGATCCGGACTGGTAATTTTTTAACGGGAGTGCGGCGAGCGCCGCGATGATGGCGTACTGCGTCGGGTGCTGCCGTAGCAGCGGAACGGTCCACTTCACCGTGCCGCTGCACATGGATACCGAGGAGAACTCGTTGTCCACCGGGTAGTACGTTGCCTCGGAGAGGGAGGCACCCGGGAACGGACCGACCTTCGGGATGTAACGCCAGCCGAACTGGACAACCCTGCCGTTGTCTGCGTTGAGCGTCGCAAGTTCGTCTGCGGAGTAGTCCTGCCCGATGGCAAGCTCCATCTCTAAAAAAGTCCTACCCTCGTGGCTCGCGTTCACCGAGAGGCTGTCGCTCGTCCTGCGGTATTCGGGAATGTCGGCGAAGATCTTGGGCATACCTGCCTCCTCGCGCCCCCCGATGATGGGCTCGCACTTGTCCTCCCAGAGGACAAGGCGGTAGATCCCGTTGATGGGCTCCTTTCCTGCAATGTACTGCACGGGAACCGAAGCGGTGATGAGCGAGTATTGCGACCCGCCCATCCACTGCACGCCGCTGCATTTCTCGTACATGATCATGACAAGCGGCCTTGTGATCGAGAACTCCTCCGGCACGTACTGCCGGAGTTTGTGTTCATCGGTCAGGTACCTGATCTCGAGGGTTGTACAGTCATCGTAGGGACACACTCCCCCGCCATATGGGGACCCCTGCAGGAAATGGGCCGGCATGCGGCGCGTCAATCCGTCATCTCTGTCGCTGATGCGCATCCTGTCATCTCCGAAAAAAAACTGCTCATGTTCCTTTAGATGATCACTCTATTTCTTGGTTTACATTTGACTTTTTTACATAATGGTGAGAAGATTTTGCTGGGGAAAAATGATTTTTTTCTTTTTTGTCACTCCGCCGCGGGCAGAGTGCCAAGGATGTACGCGAGGAGGAAGAGGAGCAGGCCGTTGAAAAAGAGGATAGCTGCCGTCACTATGCCTGGGATGAGCCCCGGTAGGAGCATTGAGAGGCCAAAGAGGATCCCGATGATATTGAGTGCGGTCTGAGTAACGAGCAGGTTCCGCAGCGGTGCCGGAATCGTGACCGGCTGGGCCGGGGCGTTTCTCATCTGCATCACCATCGGCACAACCCGGCTTGCAAGGAGCACGAGGCTCCCGGTGAGGTTGAGGAGCCCGAGCATGACGCGGAGCAGGTCTGAAAGAATTCCCGGCACAATGCAGGAGTACACTCCCATGGCGACAAAGACGAGGCCTATCGTGACGATCACCCACGAGCGCCGGAACGGTCCCAGGGGCGTCTCGCCCATCGCAAGGATCTGGATGGCCATGATGACGAGCAGGAGCCCAAGCTGGCCATCGGGCGAGAACGGGAGCATGCCAAGGTTGACCGGGACCAGCAGGATGGCAAGCAGCGCAAGGAGCACGCCAAGGAAGATGAGCAGCGCGGTCGTGAACGGGAGGGGGGCTTCCCGGAGAAGGAAGAACAGACCCGCTTTCTCCTTATTCTCAACGGACGGTCCTTGCTGTTTGGGGAACTCCCTGCCGGCAATCTCAATGCACCAGGCAAGGTAGAAGAGGGCAGCCCCATCGATGATGAGGAGAATGGCAGTGAGCGGTCCGGTCGTGAAGGCGGGGATGAGCGTGACAAGGCCGAGCAGAAACGCCATGAGGTACACAAGAGTGCAGGCAGCAGTGAGGTGCCGGAGGATGCCGGGGACACTGAACCAGAGGGCGGCCTTCTCTTTGTGCAGGAAGAGCTGAAGCAGGAGGACTGCACCCCCGAGCACGAGGATGGTGCCGACAAGCGTCCGGACGATATCGGAGAGGAGGCCGGGGATGAAGCAGGCGAGCATCCCAATGATGGCAGCCGCGATCCCGATGATGATGATGAGCCACGTCCGGCGGACATCCCCGAACGGGGTCTTGCCCATCGTGATGACCTGCAGCGCAACGATGACGAGGAAGAGGCCGTAGGTGCTGTCCGGTGCATAGGGGAGTGCGCCGGTCGTGATGCTGAAAAGGAGGAGGCCGAAGAGGCCCATAAAAATTCCGAGAACGAGCAGGATCACGGACTCAAGCGTGAAGTCAAATTCACCGGCACCTGTCGGGGCTGGGGGGGTTTCGTTTGTCATAGCGGGGTAATCTCCGGGTTTTTCTGGTACGCCGGTGCGCCGGCCACCATATTTTCTCTTGAGAAAATCGTGTACCGTTTCTATTTGTGGGTTATGAAATGATCCCGTATGGTTGGAGGGGTCGCTGGCGATGGGATGGATTACCCCTTTGGTGAGATGAGAGAGCTCGGTCATCTTCCCCATCCACTTAGGGAGGCCGTATGAGGGAGCGTTCCCGGGTGCCGGGACTGCATCCCGTGTCCACCGATCTCGTACCCTTGGCTTCAGATCGAAGTATTTAGGAATGTCCAGGGTGTACTAGTACCTCATATCCCTATCTTCCGGAACACACAGGAGGGTAATCCTTATGGCTGACACAAATCCAGGTACTTCGAGAAACGCAGCGCCGGAGAACGATGACGAGTTCAAAAAACGTTATGGCGAACAGGTCGGCAGCGGGATGTCCGCAGTAGTCTATGCCCGCGATGGCATCGTGGCAAAGGTCTACCGGTCCGGCCAGCCTTCGCGGCAGGTGTTCCAGGAGGCGTTTACCCTGGCTGCCGTGGCAGAGCATGGCATCCCGGCCCCAAGGGTCTATGGTGTTGAGACGTTCCATGACAGGACCGCTATCCTGATGGACCAGGTGAAGGGCGAATCCATAATGGACCTCATGCTGCGGTCTCCAAAGAAGACCAGCGAGTGTCTCGACAAAGTAGTGGAACTCCAGGTTGCAATGCACAAGGTGAATTCCTCACACTTCCGCCCGATCAAGCTGGTCCTTATGGGGAACATCTGCATGGCCCCTGGACTTGACGATGCGGAGCGGAAGCGGCTTCTTTCCCTGCTCCCGACCCTCCCGGACGGCCTTGCAGTCCTCCACGGGGACTTCCACGGCGGCAACATCCTCTTTGACGGCTCATCGTACAAGATAATAGACTGGGCGGAGGTTTCCCTCGGGGACCCGGCAGCGGATGTTGCCCGGAGTTACCTGGACTACCTCTTCATAGACAGGAAGGACCTCAGTGAGATGCACCTTGCGAAGTACTGCACTGCTACGGGCATGTCGAAGGAGAATGTCCTTGCGTGGCTGCCGGTCCTGGCAGGATCGCTGTGCGGGTTCCTTTCCGTGGATGCAAACAGGATGCTCCGGACGCTTTTTTAAAAACAGCCCGGAAGAAATGATCTGCTCTGTTACCCGTCCGCTGCCCGGGTTTTCTTCGGCAGCACGCTCATCGCCGGAATGACAGGCGCTTACTTGTCGCCCGGACACAAAAGCCGGGCATTTCTTTTCAGGTAGTGCCGTATTCGATTCCGTGCCCGTTTTGTTTTTCATTACCTGTGCGGCCCTGCCTCATTTCGATCGCACGAGCGTGCTGCGGCCAAAGTCCTGCAATGGTTTCGACAGCAGTCTGCGTCAAGCTCCCGCACTTGCCTGCGAACTCCCGGGCACGGGAACCGGCGCACCAGAAAAAAATTCCCGGCAGAACCGGAATCCTGGCTGCATTGAGATTGACGACGGTTGCTTGTCGGATCCGGTCCCGGGTCCGCTCATCCAGAGAGCCCCCCCCACTTCACGCGGCCGGTACGAGAGTGGGCGAGCCAGCCCCAACAAAACCCCGCCGGACCGGTCCGGTGCATGCATTCCTGCGATCAGAAAATATCCCGGGCCCCCAACGGGAATCGCACCGTAATTTTTCCGGTTGATACGGACGAGCCATAACATTTTGTCCGCTCCAAAAGTCTCCGGCAAAAAATTTTCCGGGCCGGGGATTGATCGCGCCGTAATTTTTTCCGGACGAAACCGGCACGAGCAAAAAAAAATTTGGAAGGGTCTGGGTCGCAGCAAAAATATTTTTTGCGGAGCTACGTTTCGTTCCCCATCACATCAGGGTCCCGGGCTTCATCCAGTTTTTTCGTTAACGACAACAACCAGCATAGAAACGTATATTTCCCCAACGTAAAAACACCCCTCTCCGACGTGAACCATAATCGTGAAAACAGGGGTTTTTTCGTTTTCTGCACTTTAGTAGCGGTTTTGGAGCGATCTGCCAACAGAATGGCAATACGGCCTTATCATTTTAAGGGCCAATTTATGCCAATTCCAGCCAAATAGAGCACAAAATAGCCTTATCTTAAAACATTAGTACCGGTTTTTCCCGGAAAAGTGCCGCTTCGGGAGGTCCGGCAGCCTCCCGGAACGTTACTCTCCGACGGAGAATCGATCCCACCGGAACTCATGTCCCAGATGACCTGATTCGGATTCCGGGATCCTCATCTCCCCCCTCCGGATGCCATCGGGAGATATGCTTTTTACGTCGTAAAAATGAAAATCGCACACGAGAGCCTCCCGGACCGCGAAACTCCACTCCCACACCCTAAACCAGCGCCCCGAAAAAGTGGGCCTTGTAAGCCCGCTAAATTCCAGGGTCAAATCCTTCTATAAATCGTTCTTTTAAAAAAATACCTGAAATTCAAGGCTTTCAAAACGTGCGGGGACACCGGTTCATGCCCTCCGGAGATGACCTTCGTCCGATTGGCAAAAGGAGCCTGAATTGGGGGTATTTGGGATCGGGGGATCGTCCCCCTTGGTTCCGGCGCTACTCATCACCCCCGGTTCCGGCAATGGACGACGGGTCCGGTACTAAATCCGGTTCCGGGTCCATCAATCGAGAGATAGGACGGTCCGCACAATGGCGTATGCAAAAGAGTCAGGGAAATTCAGACCGGGGCCAGCAGTCGATGCAGATCCGAAATCGCGACCATCGTTTTGTATCCTTTGTCGGTGATGATGTAGTCGCCCCGGTCGTGGCGCTGGAGAATCATGCCGGAGTCGGTCAGCTTCCGGATGTGGAACAAGAGGTTGCCTCCACGCAGCCCGGTCAGCTGAGATATATCCGAAAAGGTCCGGGTCCCGGTAGCAAGCGCCTTTACGATCTGGAACCGCTGGATGCTCGCTACCGGTTCGAGAAGTTCTTTTACAACAGACTCATCCGGGATTTCGGCCACCCTATTAGTTTTACCGGGATTTTTTCGATAAATGCCAAGAGTCGTCATTAGCTCAACCTGCTTCTCGAAGAGCCGGCCGACTTCAGAAAAACACGTGTTGCAGTGATCGTACGGGCCCTTCTTCCTAAGGGTCTTCATCTGTTTCCGGTACGACTGGATGAGCTCGTCTGTGACCTCGCTGTCCCGTATATGCCTTGCGGAATTATCCAGAAACTCCATGAACCGTGCAAAGCAGCTCTCCCGCATTCCGCAGTCCTCGATCATTCGGGCTGAGAGATCTGCTTTCGCGGTGCCGATCTGGTGATCCGCGAACACCCCGGCGTACTCTTTCTTCACATCGCAGAGCACAGCATCAAGGTGCTGCTGGTTCGCCCGCTCGATGAACCGCTTGAGGTCCGTTCTAAGACCGGTTATCTCCGTCTTCAGCTCGCGAATCTCGGTCATTGTTCCCAGTGCTGCTCCCATAGCTTTCTTCTCCAGTCTTGGTCGGACATGCTTATGACTATGAAGGTTATTTTTATGCACTAAAATCGTTCTGTATATTTTTGTGACCCTCAAGTATATATCAATAATTCTGCAATGGATAACTGGTGAAAAAAACCATGACCAAGTCAGTTAAGGAACAGATCCATGCACAGATCAGCGGAGCACTCAAAGGAGCGAAGTTCCCGATCGCAACGCCGAAGGATTTGATCGCGGCATTCCCCGATGGGGCTAACACGACCTGCCAGATCGGAGATCTCAAGATGACTGCCGGCGAGGCAGGCAAGCTTCTCAAGGCTACCGACTTCCCGTTCAAGAGTGCGAAGGCTGTCGCCGACGTTATTGTCGAGCGGGCCGGGCTGTAATCTTCTTTTTTTTTCGCACGTCCCGACCCGTGAATACCGGCCTATCCTCAGTGCCCTCCGTCCGGCAACAGACGACGGCCTCGGTACCAATCCGGTTCCGGGTCCATCAATCAAAGGAGCCCGGCCCCGCCCCGCCGCACGCTGCGACTAAAGGGAGGGGGTTTAAGCAAGTCGAAATGTTCCGGCATCCGAACCGCAATGTAGATAATTACGGCAGTCAACCAGAAGACAGGGACAGTACTTAGGAGAAAAAAGCATGGAGACGAAAAAGTATCCGGAATTCAGACGCCTGATATTCCGCATCCATGCTCTGCGGCAAATGTTCCAGCGCAGAATAGCTGACAGGGAAATCCACGAAATCCTGGCAGAGGGGGTTATCATCGAGGACTACCCGGATGATACCCCCTATCCCAGCTGTCTTGTATCGGGCACGGTTAACGATCGTCCGATTCATGTCGTCATGGCATACAATAATGTAGAACGGGAAGCAATTGTTATCACGGCATACGAACCTGATCCTGATGCGTGGTCAGAAAATTTCTCAATGAGGAAGAAATCATGAAATGCGTAATCTGTAAACACGGGCAAACGAAAGAAGGCTTGACAACCGTCACCTTCGATCGCGACGGGCTTACCCTTGTTGTCAAGGAAGTTCCCGCCCAGGTCTGCACAAACTGCGGTGAGGACTATGTTGATGAGCACGTTGCTCACGAAATTCTCGGAATAGCAGAACGCATGGCAAAGGGCGGTGCGGTCGTGGATGTCCGGAAATACGTTGCCGGATCTACCGGCAGCTGCTGATACTTTTTTAGATCGATTTACCGGCCCCCGGCCCGGGATATCAATGGATGCCACCCTCGGAGAGCACCTCCTTTGGAGACCTGGAGGCCCCTGCGGGAATTCTGGTACAACGGAGCCCGTAACGATGCCGGTTGTACCTCTTTTCCCAAACACGCCAAAATCAGAGGTCATAATTCGCAAAAACGCGGAACCGGACCCGGAACCGGGAGAGGTTCTTCGACGGGAATAATTGAGGTCATATTTAGCCACGTTATGATGGCAAAAGTCAGGGCAGGATGATGTTTATGAGGGGGGAGGTTCTGGCAGGAGGCCGGATCTGAGTTTTTGGCACACTCTTTTTATCATGACATCTTTACCGGCCAAGCTCAGTGCCCCCAATTCAAGCAATAGACGACGGGTCCTCCGGTACTAAACCGGTTCCAGGTCCGCTCCACACGTATGCTCAGGAATCCCTACCGTTGCGGCAGGGATCCCATCAGGGCATAGAAATATTCGGGCT
>JBAXDE010000062.1:0-8806 GCA_037141115.1 Methanomicrobiales archaeon
TCACTTTTTCCCGGTTGGCCGTCCAACAATTTGTACGGCTCGTTGGACCGGCTCATATTTTAAAAAACCGGAACGCGAACTATATTTCCCTTTGCAGACAGAAGATCCATGGGACAGGTCATGACGGGAAAAAAGGAGACTGAGATCGCGTGGCGTCATACGTCTGTTGTTGTACGGGCGGACATATTTACCAAGGCGCACGAACAGGGAATCGATATCTCACAGGTTTGTAACAAAGCACTTGCGGACCTTATGGACCTGAGTTACAGCAAACCCCATGTCAATGACGTACCGGTCACCCAACCCGTCATCATTGCACAGAACGGTCCACTGACAGAAGTAAAAGAGCATACACCAGCGGTTCATCCGGTCCATAAGGCAGGTCATTCCCCGGTCATCAATGCCGATGATCCAGTCGCCAGCCAGAATGTAAGAAGTGCAAAACGGCAGCCCAAATCCCCGTCAATGACCAAAGAAACAGATGCGGTTACCGTTCCGCTCCAGAAAAAAGAAGAAGATGTGGACCTGTCAATGGCAACAGGTGCATCTCATACAGGTAAAACCAAAAAACCAGTAGCCGGAAAGACGCAGAAAAATGAGGGGCTGAAAAAATTTGTCACGATAAAGATCGTCCGCAGTGACAGCATTGATGCCGTGGTATCCAAAGACGATATGTACCAGACATTTACCCGGTTCTGCAATGAACACAAATATGCACCCGTGCCGGATCGCAAGACCTTCACCCTTGCCTTAAAAAACAAATTCGCATTTTTTGACAAGACAGTAAACGGTACACCCAGCTGGGTGAATGTCCGATTGCAATAACCATTACGATGCAGATGAATCATCCAAAAAAATATTTCCACTTTTTTTTTAGAGACCCTGAAAAGATATTATTCCAAAAGCACATGCTCCCATGATGCGACAGCCTGCCGGTTGGTAAAAAAGAATCCCGGAAAACAAACCGGTGAAACCCGGACTATTTCCCGAAACGGCGCATCCGCGACTGGTAGTCCCGCAATATCCGCAGGAAGTCCACTTTCCGGAAATATTTCCAGTTCACATCGGAAAAGAAGAGTTCGGAGTAAACCGACTGCCAGATGAGGAAATCGGTGAGATGATCTCCTCCGCTTTTGATCACCACATCAGGAGTATATTTGAACGTCAGGTAAGACTCAAGGAGTTTCTCATCCACGTTTTCAGGGGGAATGTGAGCCTCAGCCATTCTCCGGATGCAACCGGTGATCTCTTCTTTTCCGCTCTTTCCGATCGCCACAACGACATCCATCCCCTCGCCGGTCTCCTCCTCTTTGTCCCCCACATGGAGGATAAGATGAGCAATGGTGCCAATCTTCCTGATCTCACCGAGGCATTTTTTCATATCCTGCGGAGAAGGGATTGCGATATGGAACGTAAGACCACGAATGATCGGCTGATCCGGGATATTATGTTTAGAGACACATGCAGATATCTCACTACACCATGCAGTAGCCAGAAGGAGCTTCTCCGGGGTGTCTGCCATATCCTTCCCGCTGATCATGAAACAGACATGCTCCGGCAGCATCGTAATCTGCCGTTTTAGCATCTGCTCATAAAGCCAGTATATCATTTCCGGTCAATTATTGGGAAGTCAAAGGTAAAGAGACTTGAGGATTATCGTATGCCATTGTTCCGCCCGGCTTTCCTACACCCAAATCAATAAAGTCAAATGGCACACAGATATGAAAAGAGATTATCATGCAAGCTTCCCAGCGGGAAGATTATCTGGAAGCAGTCCAGCTCTTCTCAGAAAAAAATGCCCGCAATCCCCGCTATGAAGAACTTGCCGCAGCCCTTTCAAAACCCTTACTTCAGGTTCGCTCTGATATGGCAGAACTGGTATCCGGTGGGGATGTGATCATGGCTGCTGAAGGAGTCATTACCCTGACAGGGCAGGGAAAGCAGACCGGAACCTGTGTCATGAAAAAACACGAGACCCTCCAGTGTTTTTTATCCGAGATTCTCGGGATGGATTCAACCTCGGCATCCGATGAGGCCTGCACACTCGAACATGCGGTCTCAGATGAGACCATTGACCGGCTGGGTAAACTGATAGTAACCCATGATCACCTCCATCATATAAAGGGAAAACACCACAAACCAACGGGTGACAGGATATGCCGGGTAGAAACAGACGAGTTCTGCAAGTCACCCAAAATCTCTGATTTCTCTGAGGGGGATGAGGTCATCATCCAGTGTATATACGGCAAGGCATGTGCACAGCGTCTTCTCGATCTCGGCCTGGTGCCGGGGGAACGTGCCATAATCCGGAGAAAATTATCCAATGGAGCGCTTGTCGTGCAGGTCAAAGGATGCGATGTGGCAGTAAGCCCGGAGATCGCATCTGCGATTGGCGTGGAGCGCTCCCCATGAAAATTGCCCTTTTGGGAAACCCGGGGGTAGGAAAATCCCTCATCTTCAACCAGCTCACCGGTCTCGGCGTTGAAGTGAACCGGTACCCGGGGTCATCCGTTGCACTGGAAAGCGGCAATGTCTGCTACAAGCAGGAGAAGACCGAGATTGTTGACCTGCCGGGCATCTATTCCCTTGATGGCAATTCAGAAGAAGAGACACTGGTCCGGACATTTTTGACAAGCGGTGGAGCTGATGTGATTGTCGCAGTTCTCGATGCCACCAAGCTCGAACGAAACCTCTACCTCTTTGTCCAGGCCGCAGAGTTCACTCCCCGGATGATTGCGGTCATCAATATGATCGATGAGGCTGACCGGCAGGGCCTGCATATCGATGCCGAAAGCCTCTCATCACGCATCGGAGTTCCCGTTATCCTGGCTGCTGCATCAGAAGGAAGGAATATCGACAGGATTCTTCCGGTGGCACTGGGACAGGCAGCACCCGCACAAGTACATGTTCCCTACGACCACCATATTGAAGCCGCATTAAAAAGCCTGGAAAAGACGATCGGAACTCCCATGCATACGAACCTGCTCGCCTTACAGGGAACCGGAACGGATCCGGTACTGCTCGATGCAGCCGGAGCGATTGCTCAGGAGATCGCAATGCGCCACCGGATGTCTGTAGGCCAGATCATAGCAACCAACCGGCACAACTTTGCCCGGGAGATCACATCCGCGGTCGTCAAGCGCACGGCTCACAAAAAACCCTATGATCTCGACAGCCTGCTCACCCGGTCATTTCCCGGCATCCCTATCCTCTGTACCATCCTCTTCCTGCTACTCTTGTCCGTCTTCATGATAGGGTCATGGATGGAAGAGATCATCGTTAGGGTATTCACCACCTCGGTCATCACCCCGTTTCTGGCAATGGGATTGCCGCCACTCTGGAACCAGCTCGGGTTTTCCCTCCTCATAGCCCTCCAGGCCGGTCTTGGGATCGCATTTCCGTTCATATTTACCTTCTATATCGGACTCTCCCTTCTCGAAGATACCGGGTATATGACCCGGGCTGCCTTCCTTGCAGACCGATCCATGCACAGGATCGGTCTTCACGGGGAGGCAATCATTCCCATGGTGATCGGTTTCGGGTGCACCGTTCCGGCAATCATGAGCCTGCGCCTGCTCAAGACACGCAGGGAGCAGACGATCGCGGCGGTCCTTGTCACGATGATCCCCTGCTCTGCCCGGACGGTGGTTATAGCCGGAATCGTCGCTGCTTTTGTCGGCATCCTCTGGGCGTTCTCCATTTACCTGATTATTTTTATCCTGCTCATCCTCACCGCAGTGGTGATGAGTCGCATCACGCCGGGCGAACAGTTCGGTATGATTGTCGAGATGTCCACGCTCAAGATGCCGCAGGCTCACCTGGTGCTCTCAAAATCCTGGCTCCGGATCAAAGAGTTCCTCTTCATTGCAATGCCCGTCCTGATCGTCACGAGCATCCTCCTTGGCCTCTTCCAGTATTTCGGTCTGACCCAATTGTTTGAACAGATGGTAGCTCCGGTTACCGTCACCCTGCTCGGGTTGCCGGGTTATGCATCCACGGCACTCCTGTTCGGGGTATTTCGGAAAGAACTTGCCTTCGAGACGCTGGCGGTCCTTTCCGGTACCGCGAACCTGGGCTCCGTAATGTCGAGTGTCCAGTTGTACACATTTGCAATTGTGAGCGTACTCTTTGTTCCCTGCGTATCCACCATTGCTGTCCTGTATAGGCAATTGGGAGCAAGAATTGCCATAATTACTTCGGTTTATACAGTTTTTCTCGGCCTTTTCATCGGAGCAATTATAAACATTCTGATGAAATAATCACACCATAAATGTACTCTTATAAGTCAGGGATCGAACAGATCGATCTGTTGTCCGGAGGATTTGAGGCAGGGACAAACATCCTCATCCTTGCTCCCCCCATGAGTTACTCCGAGCAGCTCGCTTATGCCCTGACAAAACCTCTTGAAGGCGAATATGCAATAACCCTCTCAACAAACGAGAGGGCAGCCGAGGTAGTAGATTATTTCAAAGTCGCAGGATCGGATAAGCGGTTTATCGGCGTCATCGATGCCATCACAAAGAGCTCAACCCCCGGCATCATCGATACTCCCCGCCTCATGTTTGTCTCAAGCCCTACCGATCTCACCGGTATAGGGATAAAATTTTCCAATATGATCGAAACCATCTTTGAGGGGGACTTTTCCGATGGGGAAGCAGGCCTGTTTCCACCCCCCATCCGGTTCTGCGTGAATTCTGTTTCCACCCTGCTCATGTACCGAAAACTGGAAGTGCTGTACCAGTTCCTCCATGTCCTCACTGCAAAATTGAAAAAGATCGAGGGTATGGGCGTCTATCTCTTAAACAGTGAGTCATTCGATGACAAGACCCTCTCATTAATCAAGCAGTTGATGAACTGCGTAATCGAGATCAAGATCGAGCAGAATACCAGTTACCTGCGGATCCAGGGAATGCGGGGAGTCAATTCGGACTGGCAGAAATTCTCCATCAATAAAGGACAGGTGACCATACACCCGTGATCTCCGCCGGATTCGATCGAGTTGATAACCGGTTTTGTCGGGGGATGACTCTGGCACAAAATAATTGTAAACCTGCCAAAAAACGTTATCCATCAGTTTTCATATTGAGGTGAAATGAAACAGTTTTATTATTCAGCCAAAGAGGAGAACCTGTGCTGACGTTTGTCGGGCTCGGGCTCTTTGATAAGACCGATGTCTCAGAAAAAGGCCTCTCCTGCATACGGAATGCCGACCATGTGTATCTCGAATGCTATACCTCACGCCTCATGGGTACAACGATAGAAGAACTCGGGGACTATTACGGTAAAGTGGTTCATCCGCTCTTCAGGGAAGACGTGGAACAACACCCGGAAGCAATGCTGGACCAGGCAGAGAAGAACAATGTAGTGTTTCTCTGTGCAGGAGATCCGATGGTCTCTACCACCCATGCAGATCTCCGGATGCGTGCAGCGGAACGGGGTATCCGGACCGCAATCATACATGCGGCATCGATCGTGAGTGCAGTCTGCGGGGTATCCGGGCTCCAGAACTACCGGTTTGGCAAGTCCTGCTCGGTGCCCTTCCCCCAGAAGAACTGGTCTCCGACTACCCCCATCGAAGTGATCGCCCAGAACCTCTCCCTGCGATTACACACCCTTGTCTATCTTGATATCCAGAACGAGCGGTACATGACCGTGCCCGAATCGGTAGTCCTGTTAGAAGAGATGGCGGAGAAAAAAGGGATCCAGATACCCCTCTATGTCGGCATTGCCCGGGCAGGCTCGGATGAGCCGGTCATTCTTGCAGGTCCGACAGAGAAGATCCTTACCGGCAATTTCGGGCCCCCGCTCCATATCCTCATCGTCCCGGCAGAACTGCATGAGATGGAGCGCGAATACCTTGAGCGGTTTGCCGGCCTATGAAGATCGCAGAATGCCGGGATGCACTTGCCGTTGCTCTTGCCCATTGCCAGAGTGCCGCAACCCTGCACACTGTCCTTGAACGGCAAGCCTCTGCGGTCATCGAGATGGCCGAAGCCTACCAGAAAGACGGGGCTGTTTTTTACCGTAAGGGGGATCTCGTCAATGCACTTGCCGCTTTCTGGTATGGAGCCGGCTGGCTGCATTTCGGAATCTCATCCGGCCTCCTGATCTGCGAAAATCATCCTCAATTCTGCCCGTTTGCCGGACCCTCCGACAAACTGCCCCGGCAGCTTTTGGAAAAATTGATTGAGAAGACCCATCGCTATGAACGTCTGCTGAACACAGCACGTTCATCAGTAGCATGTGCAGGGGAGACAGAAACGATCAGTAATAATTTTGCCGGTACCATTCTTTTCATCACTGCGCAGTATGCAGACCAGGGGGCCAGGTACCACAAAGACAGAGCATATGAAGACGCTCTTGCCTGTTTCAGTTACGGGCATGGCTGGCTGGATGCCGGTGTGACGTGCGGGTATTTCCGCATCCTGGCACACCGGGATATATTTACCGTGTAATGGAACACAATACCCTGGCAGAACCCATCCGCTGCACCCGTTTTTTAAGAGATCAAAGCGTTTATACTATGCATCATAACCTATCTAGGTAACAATCAATACGCTCATCATAGCGGGTTATTTAAGGAGAATTTATGGAAAAGTCGCAGGTCAGATGGCTCTATATTTCAGTTGCATTCTCACTTGCGGTCCTGATCGTAATCCTGTACTTCACGATCAATGAAAATACGCTTACCTATCTCCAGCAGGTCAATCCCTGGTTCCTGCTTCTCGCTTTTCTGACCCATCTCCTGACCATGTGTTTCTGGGCATGGCGTGTCCAGAAGATGACCGGGTCGCTTGGGTACAGGATCGGGTTTTTTTACAGCCTGAACCTGGTCTTTGCAAACCTGCTCGCAGCAGCAGTCACACCTGCCCAGACGGGAGGAGAACCGGTCCGTATTCACGAGCTCTACAAGGCAGATGTCCCTCTCGGGGATGCAACAGCTATCGTCATTATGGAGCGGGTGCTTGACGGGATTGTACTTGCGGTGCTTGCGGCATTTGCCATGATCGTCCTGACCGATCAATGGAAGAGTCTTGGAGCAGTCTCCGAAGTCATGGTCTATATCACCTGGATCTTTGTCGTCGGCTGCCTCGTCCTCTTTTACCTTGCCATCCGGAGACCGGATGTAGTAAAAAGGGTTGTAAACCAGTGTGCATACTATTTTACTAAGAAATGGGAGAGCAAACGCGTTGAAGAACTGATCACCAGGGCCGACAAGGAGATCGATAATTTCCAGGCTGCGGTCATCAAGTTTGTAAAGAGTGCCAAAGGAGGCCTTGCATGGGGATTTTTCTTCACCCTGCTCTACTGGTTATCCGAGATCATGACGGCCTCGTTAATTCTTATCGGGCTCGGGCAGCCACCCCTGTTCCTGGAATCGTTTGTGATCCAGCTCATCCTCTGCATCCTGATGATGATGCCCCTAACGCCCGGGAGCTCCGGTATTGCCGAAGTGGGGGCAACTACCATGTATGCCCTGTTCATCCCGGCATCCATCGTAGGAATATTCGTAGTCATCTGGCGGATTGTGTTGTACTACTTCAATATCGCGCTGGGCATCATCTCCAGCCTCATCATAGTCCGCCGTGAAGCCAACAGGCGCCAGTGAACAGTAATATCGTTTACCTTAACTCTTTATCATCGATCACGCCAATCACACTGTAACTGCCATGACACAGGTACGGTGCGAGGTCAAAGGGGTATTTGTTGCAATGGGAAACGCAACCTCTGTGCCCCTCGTCGTTCTCGCGGATGGGGATGGACGCCTCCTGCCAATTTTCATCGGGATCTGGGAAGCAGTATCGATCAACAGCGCACATATCAAGGAAGTGCTGCCACGACCGTTCACCCACGATCTTTTCATTGATCTCTGTAGTAAATTTTCCATTACCCTGCGGTACCTGCAGATCGACAGCATCGAAGACGGGGTATATTATGCCCAGATGGTGATGAGTTCAGGACAGCAGGATCAATATCTGGACTGCCGGCCAAGCGATGGCATCGCACTCGCACTCAGGGGCGATATCCCGATATTTGTCGAAGAGTGCGTGCTTGCATCAGCAGGGCAGAATTCCGAAGAGATGCCGGAGATGGTCGATCTGTTGACATTCCTGCATAAATAAAAAAAGTTATTTTCGCCGGTGTTTTAGTTCTTCCATAACATCGTTGAGATCGATGCCTGCTGCCCGGAGGGCAACCAGAAGGTGGAAGAGGAGATCGGCGGTCTCTTCAACCGTGCGTTCATTGACCCCGTTCTTTACCGCGAGGATGAACTCGGTGGACTCTTCTCCGACTTTCTCCAATACCTTGTCGATACCTTTTTTGTCAGTCAGCAGGCGGGTTGTATAGGACTCGGAACGGGGATTTTCAGCCCGATCGCAGATCACCGCCCAGATCTCTGCTATCATCCGGGTATCTGCCACGGGGTTCATGCATTCTCCAGGGTGAGCAGCACTTCGCCAACTTCTATGCCAAAGAACCGGCGACAGAGCGTGCGCGCCTTTTCAATATTGCAGCCTGCCTTGCCGATTGCGATTCCAAGGTCACTTCGCTGTTTGACAAAGACATTGACCGGCCCATTTTCCGGGGCATGCTCAATCGCCACTACTTCAGCGGGTTTGAAGATATTGGCAATGAAAGCATCCACATTTTCAGCATATTCGACCATCTCGATCCGTTTACCGAGCACATTCTGGAGGCGTTTGATATTGTCACCTTTCTTGCCGATGGCAAGGCCCATATCTCCCGGGCGGATCACGTAGATAACCCGGTCAAACCGGTCGTCGATCACACAGTCATTCGCCGT
>JBAXDE010000063.1:0-8748 GCA_037141115.1 Methanomicrobiales archaeon
GGGTGGATCAATTTCGGATTGGCGCTCTGGATCATTTTTGAGTTGGCGAAAACAACAGGGATGTGGATCGTTCTATGGCAGTTGACGAGGAATCACACCCTGGCCCCAAAACAGCCCTTTTTTGCCCCGCGACCGTGCTACCCCCCCAGTTAGCTCCCGTTTTGCCTCCCAATAGCGTACAATAGCGTTTCTCAATCGACACCAAAACGCCCCATTTGGCCCGAAAACCAATCAAAATCGGTATTTGAAAAAAGTGTGTAAAAGTTTACCATTTTTTGCTGATCAATCAGAAAAAAGAGCGAAACGGAACCCGCAAAAGGCCCGGATTACCCCTCCCAGGCACATCTTCAAGGGCGGTGCCAAAAAAGAGGCTTACTCTCCGTCCTCGAACGGAGAGAAAGGATCACCTGTATCGTCACGAGAGGTACCGGACATGTCCACGGTCCTCGCGGGGATGGATTCACGCGGGATGTACATGCCATTGGCCCGTATCTCCAGGATGGAATCATGCAGGATCAGGAAGAACTGCCAGGTCCCGTTGGGAGACCGGACCCAGAATTCCCGCCCCGTCACCCGGGTCAGGGCCACGCGGTGAAGGCTGGCGATCTCGCGCTGGTACCGGTGCAGGCACTCCAGCACAAAGGTAAACGAGGACCGCGACCGTACCACTTTTACAAACACGTCCCGGTCCGGCTCGCAGATGATGAAATCAAATCTCCGGCCCCGTTTGCCGGCTACCTCCTCCACGCTCCCGCGCCGGCCGGCAATCTCCAGCGCCTCGGCAAGCGCATTGAGCGGGCGCCGCCCCCGGGTCATGATCCACCCCCGGCACCCTGCCGCTCCATTAAGAAACAGGCAGGATCGCGGACAATGGTCTCGAACTTCACGTACGGTATTCCGGGATCCCTGCCATGGATCTCCCGCCGGGTCTGGCGCATGAGTGAACTCTTTTGTTCCCTGGGCCGGCCAATACCCGGTCCCCTCAGGGCAGTCATCCGCCCGGCATAGTTCAATGCGGATCTTTTGCCGGCCCCGGTCCGGGTTCCTGCCGTGTCCGTTCTCTTTTCCCCGACACCGGGTTCTCCGGACCCGGCCGGGCCTGGTGCGTTACCCGCATCATCATCTGAAATTTTTTCTGTCATTTTAAAAAATTCTCCCGTCTTTGTGTACTCAGAGTTCCTAGTCTCCCGCATGACCGGCAGAGCCTTCGCTCGTCCAGAGGATTGTTCCCGGTTCTGCAAGCCCATTGTGACCGCAGCAACCGGAATTCCGGTTACCAATCGATACTCAACCGGAAAACGGTCTATGGCTTATTGAGATCAACGGCAGAAGCCGGCCTCTGCCGGTAAAACAGTTCAGTCCGGGGGAGTTTGCTCTAATTCCCCAAAGCCGGGCACTGCATGCCCACACTACACGGAGCGGGATGCCGGGCGAGTCTGCGGGTCCGGGTGTAAGAGATACGTCTTCTTCGGGTTCTTCCGGATGATCACCGCAGGCCATTCTTTGGGCATACCAAGCCTTCTGTGCAGCGTGAACTACACAAATGAGAATTACCTGCATTTGCAGAAATCTCGCTGTGCATTCCGCTTCCTGCGACGGGTGTGCAATCCGCCGGATCTTCGTTATCACAAGATGGCTGAGTTTGCGGGGCATTGTGATTAGATCAGGTGGATAAATATGGGCTAAATACTTCGTGGTTGAAATGGGATTGGGTTATAAAGATCTTCTGTCAGTGACAGGCTGAAATGAGATGACACCGATGGGCTTACCAATATCTCTTGCGGGAAATTTTGGAACATAAGAAAAATCCGTGTACTCTGTTTCAGCATCTTTAACGGGGAGGAGAGCGACACTCTTGTAATGGCAGTTCCCGATACGATCCAGCCTCTTGTTGATAAGTACACATTCCATCGCGATGCCTACATTCGCGGGCAGGAGAAGACGCAGCTATCACGGCAGGTTGAGGCGGCGGATGGGGCGATCGATAAGTTGGTGTACGAGTTGTACGGGCTGACGGAAGAGGAGATTGCGATTGTTGAGGGGCGGGGAAATGACCGGTCATGAAAAGAATCTGATAAGAAACAGCACAGCCGAATTTCTGATATTTACCTCATCATCCGGTGAAGGATCAATCGAGGTCAGGTACGAAGATGAAACCATCTGGCTGAGCCAGAAGATGTTGGCAACGCTCTTTGATGTGAGCATTCCGACAATAAATTTTCACTTGAAAAAAATTTTTGAGAGCGGTGAGCTGACCCGTGAAGCAACTATTAGAAAATTTCTAATAGTTCGAAATGAAGGAAACCGCGACGTTTCACGGAATCTTGAATACTACAGTCTTGATGCAATAATCTCTGTCGGATACCGTGTCAATTCAAAGCGGGCAACGCAGTTCCGCCAGTGGGCAACCCGGGTATTGCGGGAATTCGCCGTCAAGGGATACGTTCTTGACAAAAAAAGGATGGAAAACGGCACATTCCTTGGTGAGGACTATTTCGAGCGTTTACTCACGGAAATCCGTGAGATCCGCCTCAGCGAGAGACGGTTCTACCAGAAGATCACCGACATATATGCCATAAGCATTGATTACAACAGGGATGCCCCGACAACCCGCGATTTTTTTGCAAAAGTCCAGAACAAATTGCATTTTGCAATTCACGGTCATACCGCAGCCGAACTTATCATGGAGCGTGCCGACAGCAGAAACGATCACATGGGACTGACGTCATGGGAGAACAGTCCCGAAGGAAAAATTCTCAAGACCGATGTAGTGGTTGCAAAAAATTACCTGACTTCGCAAGAGCTCGAATCACTTGGCAGAGTTGTCAATGCCTGGCTTGATCTTGCTGAAGATCGCGCCCGACGACAGATACCCATGACCATGGAAGACTGGGCAAAACGTCTTGACCGGTTCCTTGAATTTGATGACCGGAAACTGCTTGAAGATGGCGGGAAAGTACCGGCAGAGGTAGCAAAAGAGTTTGCGGAGACGGAATTTGAAAAATACCGTATTGTTCAGGACCGGCTTTTTGAAAGCGATTTTGACCGGATGCTACAAGAGACAAAACTGCCGGAAAAAACGAACCGGGACGATGAGCCGGATAATCCAACTGATAGCTAACAGGGTGATTTATGTTCAATACCTGGAAATTCTGGCCCCCCCCCAATTTCTCTCTCATCAGCACGTTCCCGCAATGAGGACATAATGGGGACACGAATGGGACAAACGTCACAGCCAACAAGACAAGGCCAATACAGTAATCAGCTCTTTTTCATTCCAGTTCAGCGAACCATCAACTTTGCCGACCCCGCAGACAAAGCCCGCCACGATCGCATGGTTGCGCTCGTCTCGCAGATGCTTGACCTCAACAAAAAGTTGCAGGACGCCACCCTTGATGACATTGATGCATCTTCGGTCAGGACTTTCCTTGAACGAGCACAAAAGGAACGGAGATTCGATGCAGATCCTTCAATTCCGGTAAAGATAGCACTGGAAAAACTCGGGGTCCTGAACGGAGGACTGCCTACCCATACGGCAATCCTGTTCTTCGGCAAAGATCCACAACGATTTTTCATCCAGTCTGAGATCCGCTGCGCCCGATTCAAAGGCGAGGAAGTCTCCAGTACCTATCTCAACATGAACGTCCTGCACGGCAGAATCGATCAGCTCATCGAAGATAGTAACCGGTTCATTACGCAGACCATCCGTAAAGCAGCATGGGTTGTCCCGGGAAAGATGCAGCGGGAAGAGCACGGGGAATATCCTCCCGATGCCCTGCGGGAAGCAGTGATCAATGCGGTCTGTCACCGCGATTATAATTCATCAGGCAATGTCCAGATCCGCATTTTCGACAGCAGGGCACAGGTCTGGAACCCCGGGACACTGGTGGATGGCGTCACGGTGGAACTCTTAAAAGTCGAACATTCCTCCCACCCAAGGAACAAAACCATTGCCCGGCTCCTCTTCCTTACCGGGTACATCGAACAGTGGGGATCAGGTACACTCAGCATGATCACTGCCTGCGAACGGGACGGTGTCCCGGACCCGCAGTTCCGCGAAACAGGCAACGATTTTGTGGTCACCTTTTCGCGCTCAACCGTCAACACGCGCTTGAAAACCCGGATATCTTAAATGAACGGCAGCGCGAAGCAATTGAATATCTCAAGACCCACCCGGAAATATCTACCTCCGAATATGGACGTATCTACAACTGCACCGTGCGGACCGCACGCCGGGACATGTCCCATCTTGCCGAATTGAATATTATTATTGTGAAGCGGGAAGGGAGACTACTAAGATATATCCTTAATCCCGTGTTCCTGTCATTGCGGACAAATAGCGGACAATAGCGGACAAAAAAATGATAATGTCACTACAATGAATATCGATAATCTCGTATTAGATTTTTGTAAATGTTAAAAATTAGCGTCAGATTCTGGGGATTAATAGCGGACACATTGCGGACAATAGCGGACAAAATTCATTACGGCCCGTGAAAGGATATGACAGAGGTACTCACAATTTTCTCAAAGGGGCAGTAAAGGGGAGGCTTCCCGGCGCTGACGAGAGCGAACCGGTTAGAGCAATACTCACGCGGCTCGGGCTCATGACCGGGGATCAACTGACTAATGCGGCGTTCCTGCTCTTTAAGAAAAAACCGGAAGAACCCTACCTTTCGGACGCGGTGCTTCGCATCGGACGGTTCAAAGACGGTGCTACCATCATAGGTGACCGCTGGATTGCCGGGAACCTTTTCCACCAGCTCAACGAAGGGGAAGAGACGCTCAGGAATTTTATCAACGTGCGCTACGAAATATCGGGAGAAACCCCTGAGCGTAAGGAGCACTGGGATTACCCGCTCCCGGCACCCCGTGAAGCACTCATGAATGCCCTTGTCCACCATGATTATTTCAAAAAGAACGAGCAGATCCTCATAAAGATCTATGACGATGCGATCTGGTTCCATAATCCCGGCGGCCTGCCTAAGGGGTTGTCAATCGAACAGCTGAAAGCAAAGCCCCAGTCAATTCCACGAAATCCGCTGATCGCAAGGATCTTCTATCTCGCTGGTTATATCGAGCGGTACGGTTCCGGCATCCAGAGGATACTCACATCGTTTGCGGACGCCGGGCTTCCCGAGCCGGAATTCAAAACCGATGCCTGGGGTCTCACCCTGACAATGCAGAAGGATATCTTCACACCCGGATATCTTGCACAGTTGGGGCTGAATGAGCGGCAACGATTGGCACTATCATATGTACGTGAGCGGGGAGAGATCACAAAAAGTGCGCAACAGCAGCTCGCATCTGTTTCACGGCGAACCGCTGCCTATGATCTTTCCCATCGGGTAAAAACCGGAATTCTGGAGTTGCAGGGCACACGAAAAGCAGCCCGCTACATCCTTAACCCGGCCAGGCATCAGGGGACCCCGGAGAATAATTCAGGAAGTCACGATGAAAAAGCATAGTCCATTGCGCATAATTGCACATAAATTGCGCATAAATGGCAGATATCCATCAGACTACAGGAATCGACTCACCTCTCGCACTTCGAAATTTTCCCCCTGTGGTATCAACCCCACTGACCCCGCAGAAAAAGCCCCGCATGATCGCTTGCTTGGTTGCGCTCGTCACGCAGATGCTCGACCTGAACAAGCGATTGCAGGACGCGAAGCTGGAGCAAGAGAAGATGCTGCTCTCCCGTCAAGCGCCTGTCGATTCCTGGAACTTTTCCAGGTGCCGTAGTTTCACATCGAGATAATCAAGGGCATCGCTGTTGCTGATATGGCCTTTCCTGATATTCTCCATGACAAGCGCGACATACCCGGTCCCTTTTTCCGCTACGCATTTTTGGTCCAGGTGAATCCCAAAGCCACCCTTTTCCTCTTCTCCGGACTCCTCGAACGCCAGCTTCTTCTTCGCCTCCCGTGCTGCGAACTCTTCCCGGATCGTATCCCGGCCCTGCATGAATTGTAAGGAAGTGATGTGCTTGAGGGTAAGCAGGCGCATCAGCCCGGCCTCATCGCTGATAAGGAACTCTCTCCTGATGGAACTGGCAGCCTTCAGGTAATTTCCTGAAGCAAGTGCCTGCTGGATGGACTGATTTTTTTCTATCTCGTCTTCAGGGGCAAGGAATGCACCGGCAAAATGATTGCACCAGCGTTCTACAGGAGCATACTCTTTAAGTTCATCCTCCCCGGGGTTACAGATAACCGGTGTATTCAGGAGGATGTGGGCATATTCGTGGAACAGGGTAAAGAGCCGGGCCCGATCTGCATCGGAAGAATTTACCACAATGACATTTGGCTCACCGTCCGTGAGGGAAAAACCCCGGGCATCACCGGACGGTATCTTCGTCTTGAGGACAGAGATGTTCCGGGATCCAAGCCATTCTCTCCAGATTTCGAAGGCTTTCACTAAAGACATTCCGGCCCCATCCCCCGACAGGTGGATCCCGGCATGCTCACGTTCTTCCTGCGCCACGGTTTCAGGATCGTCTTTCAAAGTCCGTATTTTCAGGGGAACCTGCGATGAGATGTGCAGGTTGTCTGTCAACTCGTGATGAATTTCCTGGATTCTCCGGGCTTTCCGGATCACCAGGAGCAGTTCTTTTGAATAGCCCGGTTCTGCATCCGGATGTCGCCGGAAATCTTTTGGGTGCCGGGGCTCTTCCGGGGGATGTGAAAGGAGAAACGCTGCAAGGGGTCGTTTGAACAGCTCAGCGAGATGCTCAACTTTGGTAAGCGGGACAACGGGTCTCCGGGTACCTTCGCACCATGATCGGACGATCCGTTCGGATACACCTAATTTTTTTAAATGTCGGTTGCGGTAAATCCCGAGCTACCACACAGCCAACAAAAGACGTCCGGCGCGATGACAACATCGGGAGATGAACGGGACATAGATTGATACAAAAGATTTTTTTATAATCTATTAAAAGATATGCCGAGTTGGCCGGATGTATGCGATCGCATGGATGCGCTCGTCACGCAGATGCCGGGGTTAAAACAGGACTCCCCGGCTCCCCAACCAGGCTTTCAGGATCTGCACATCCCCTGTTTCGTAGACGCGACAGGTATCCTATCCAACATATTGCATCGCCGACCCACATGGACCGGATGAAAGTTCCCCATTCCCATCAACAAACCGGAACACTCCCTTCGGTACCACCAGCTCAAACCGGGCTCCTTTTCCAGGAGTTCCCGTCTCTTGTATCGTAATACCCGTGATACTGAGAATCTCCCGTGAGAGGAACAACTCCATACCCTTCTGGATCCCAAATCCCCGTTCAAAGATCTTTTCCTTGAGGGCATCCGGAATTCCATTGCCATTGTCCTCAAAGAACAAAAGCAGGTGATCTGCTTTTACCTCGTAACCGATCGTGACACAGGTGGCCGTCCGGGCATGGACCAAGACATTGTCGGACAGCAGGAAGAAGACCCGTTCCAGGAGAGGGTCTGCGTAGATCTCGAGATTCTCGACCTGTACCAGCCGGTCGATTTGCGAGAAATCGAGATGGGAGATGGCCATGATAAAGGAATGGCCCACATTCTGCCACTGGGGAGGCCTGACGCCCAGGTCCTGGTAGCTCCGGGCAAAGGTCAAAGACTTCGAGATCTTCTTTACCATCTCTTCTTCCATTTCCAGGTAATTCTTCCGCCCGTCCGTGTCAGCTGATGACTGATCCAGGGTTAAATACCCGTTCAGCGCAAAGACCGCATTCCGGATCTCTTCGAACGTGATCGTGTTCAACAGGGAGAGTTTTTTTGTCACGGTCTTGAGTGCAGTTTCAGCCTTTTTTCGTTCGGTGATATCCTGGACAATTGCCTGCACGTAGGGAGTGCCCCCCAGCACGATACGGTTCAGGCTCACTTCAGTGTTAAAAAGAGTGCCATCGCAGCGGAGGTTTACCCATTCGAAGAACTGGGGTTCGCCCAACAGGGCTTTATCGATAAATCCCCGGGCCATCTCAGAGGAGAGGTGTCCGTCCGGCTGGCGCTCCGGTGAAAGAGCGGCCGGTGACTGGCCGATAATCTCATTGCGCAAACACCCGAATATCGTCTCGGTCCGGTGATTGCAGTCCAGAAAGACCATTGAGTCCATGATGAAGATTGCAGAGCCTGAATTCTCGAACAGGGTCTTGAACTTCTCCTCGCTCTCACGCAGAACCTGCTCATCCGATAAACGACGGTTCTCAACGATAATAATTCCGGCAGCAACAAAGAACAACGCAAAGATGCCGACAAAGTAAAGGATCAGGTTAATCCGGTCCAGGTTTGCCTGCACCTTTGAACTGTCCATATCTACACCAACAATCCCGACAATGGCACCTGCACTGTTTCGCAGGGGGTAGTATCCTGAAAGCACGGTTCCCCATTGATCAGTAGTAAAATCTTCATCCGCAGAGGGGGCAGAGAACCCGGCCAGCATATCCGGTTCTGCCTGGGAATATTGCTGCCCGATCCCTGCTGCATCCGCGCTGTAACCGTAATCCCCGTCTACCACAAATTCTACCAGGTCCCCGTCCATTCTCATCGTGTAGACATAGCGGATATCCGGACTCACGTCTTTGAGATGGCGGAGCTGGTCACGGATCCGGATAAAATCCGTGCTCGTTTCATCCCCGGCCCGGAGCCGGGCAAATGCATCCCCGTCGATCTCCGATGCCATGATACCTGCCGCGGACATAAGTTTTTCGGTAGTGTAAAGATTCAACTGTAAATTCGACAACCCTGACTCTAATCGATC
>JBAXDE010000064.1:0-8653 GCA_037141115.1 Methanomicrobiales archaeon
TATTAAAAAGGTTGAACGGATAGTAGTCCGGTCTTAACCTGACATGAGTGGAATCCTGATATCTCACTGCTATCAATTTTTCCTCATCATCATTTACCATGCTTTTCAAGTGGCCTGCCTCTCGCTGGCGTACCCATTTTAGAACAACTATTTATCATTCAGCCATCCACCTCTTAGTAGTGAATTTCCAGCAATTTCCGCCGGGAGATACCCGATGATATCTGTTTTGTTTGTCGATGACACCACCGATCTTTTCGCACAGGTACGTTCGTTTCTCGAAAAGACCGGTGAGATCAAGATCGATACAGCCCATTCCTTAAAACAAGCTGTCGAGAAACTCAAAGGGCGCAATTATGATGTGATCCTAGCCTACGAACAGCAGCCCGATGTGAACGGCATCGAATTTGTCTCGGATATGAATGGGATCGAGTTCATAAAATATCTCAAATCTATAGGAAATGCGACCCCGGTTATCCTGCTCGGAAGGCGGGGTCCGGGCAAGATCGCGGTTATGGAAGTTGCTCACGGAACTGATATCACGTTTCCCAAGAGTGGAGACCTCCGGCCACAGGTCTTTGAGATGATCAACCTGATCAAACAAACCCTGCTGCGTAAGCGATCCGAACGCGAGATCAAGGCCCAGAACGAACAACTGGCAGCCATCCTCTCGGCAACCCCGCTGGGCATCTTTCAGGCCCGCAATGGGATCATCGAATGGGTGAACCCGCAGTTTGCCGCCATGCTCGGATATAATGGATCGCAGCTGGTGGGAAAAGATCTCCGGGCCTTTCTCTCATCTGCTGATGAGTATGATCTCCTCTCCCGTGAGTTGCAGATCAAGCGGGATGCACAAGGATTACCGCAGGCAAGCTGCCTGCTGGTGAAACAGGACAAAAAAACCATTGCATGCCAGTTTCGGCTGCTCCCTCTCGACCCCCGCGATATCAGCAAAGGCGGGACATTTGTTGTCACTGATATATCAGAGCGACAGAAGATAGTCGAGGCGTTAAAGGAGTGTGAAGCGAAATACCGCGAAGTGATCCAGAATACCCAGAGCATCATCATCCGGATGGATATGCAGGGTACGATCACGTTCTTCAATCACTATGCGCTTACCTTCTTTGATTATACCAGTGACGAAGTGATTGGAAAGAATATAAACAGCCTGATAGTCCCTGCAAAGACCCGTTCAGGAAATGATCTCTCGATGATGGCCGATGACCTGGGTTTCAATGCCGAAGGGTATGCCGTCAACGTGAATGAGAATGTCCGGCGCAATGGCGACCGGGTCTGGATCGCCTGGATCAACAAGGCAATCCGGGATGACCGGGGACATATTGTCGAGATCCTCTGTATCGGTAATGACATCACCGACCGGAAACGCGACGGGGTGGTGCGTATCAGCACGGATACCTGGAAGGACCTGGTAATCTCGGACAGTGATGTGAAAGAAGAGGTTTTTGATGCGGTCTTTCATATCTGCACGGAGATCTCGATCGAAGGTCGGGAAGGAAAACCCGTTGGCACCACGTTTCTCATTGGCGATACCAGGAATGTCCTGGAAAAATCCCGCCAGATCATCTTAAACCCGTTCGAAGGGCACAAAGCCGAAGATCGCGTGGTGATGAATCCTGGGCTCAAGGAAAATATCAAGGCCCTGGCCCAGCTGGACGGGGCGTTCATCATCACCGGGGATGGATTTGTAGAATCGGTGGGGCGATATATCACGGTCGATACCAGCAGCGTCAAACTCCCGCCAGGTATGGGCACGCGGCACAACTCGGTTGCCGCGATTACCCAGGTAACAAAAACGGTGGGAATTGTTGTATCCCAGAGCGGGGGTGTGATCACTATTTTCCGTAACGGGCAGATCTTGAAGAAGATCACGCTGTAATTTTTTTAAAAAGTGTCCTGTCTTTTTGCTATTTTGTGAGGAAAAGACCGGTTACAAAAAATGTGTTTATGAATTCTTCTCTCATAAGGACCTCACTTTACGCTTCTTTATTGTTTCCATGATTCTGTTGAAATCCTATTTTATCTCCCGATTCGATGGAATTCTTCAGTTATTATGATTGTGACCCCCTATCCGTCCGGGTTTTCTTTAATTTTTCCAAAACGTATCGCTATCTCTTCAATGATCTTCCCGGCTGCACCACCGCCCGTGGAACTCTTCCCAACAGATATGCCGGCAAATATTTCCTACCGCCTTGAACGCATCTTCGAGATCCGGGAAGTTGGGGATCCCCGAATCCCTCAGGATCCTCAACGGGGTCTTCATAGAATCCCCGCCAATCATACACCCGACAATCATCTTCTGCGTGCTCTTTGAGAACCGGACCAGCTCGTTTGCCACCCGGATTGGATCGGAGATGGCCGATGGGACCGCGATCACAAAGGCGATATCCCAGAGTTCCTGGTTCCGGATCATCACATCAAAGGTCCGGGCAAAGCGGTCAGCGCTTGCATCCCCGACCATGTCAATGGGATTGCGCCGGTTCCAGTCCACCGGCAGGATGGCATCGAGTTCCTTGATCACCGTCTGGGGCAACTCTGTTATTTCAATTCCCATCATCTCTGCGTAATCGGAAGAGAGGACGGCAAAACCTCCGGCATTGCTGATCACGATCGCACGGATACCTTTTGGGTATCCTTCCGAAGAGAGAAGTTCTGCGGTCTGGAAAGCCTCCCGCATCGATCGCACCGGAATGACGCCGGACTGCCAGAAGGCAGCCTGGTACACATCATAACTGCCGGCAAGGGAACCTGTGTGGGATGCCGCAGTCATCTGCCCAATCTTTGAAGAGCCGGCCTTGATCGCCACCACTGGCATTTTTGGCGTTACCTGCCGCACGATCTCCATGAAGCGTTGGCCATTCTGGATCTGCTCCACGTACATGATGATGGCTTTTGTAGCGGGATCCTCAGATGCAAAGAGGATGTAGTCTTCAAAGGTGAGATCTGCCTGGTTCCCGATACTGATCACTTCGGAAAACCCGATCTCTTCGGGCAGGCTCCAGTCCACCATCGTAGTGATGATAGCCCCGCTCTGGGACAAGAAGGCTAGATGCCCGGCCCTGGCAGAGACCGGATCGAATGTGGAGTTGATACCCTGGTGCGGGAACATGAGGCCCAGGCAGTTCGGGCCCATAATGCGCACGCCATACTTCCGTGCAATGGCAATAACCTGGTTTTCGAGTTCAACTCCTGCCGCTCCGGTCTCGCGGAATCCGGAAGAGATGATCACCACGAGCGGGATCTTTTTCTTCCCGGCCTCTTCAATGATCGATGGAACAACCTTTGCCGGGACCACAACAATGGCAACATCGACAGGTCCGGGGATTGATGTTATCGAAGGATATGCAGTGCGACCGAGGATCATCGGATGTTTCGGGTTTACCGGGTAGAGTGTGCCAGGAAACGAGAGGAGATTCCGGAGTACCGCGTAACCTACCTTGTTTGGCTCGGCCGATGCCCCAATCAGCGCAATGGATTTGATATGGAGCAGTTCTTTTTGCAGGGGGTGCAGGGGTTCTGTTGTTACCGGGAGGGGTGCATCGTCCGTATAGAACCGGGCATCCACGGCACACACCCCGTGCTCATAGAGAACAACCGGATTGATATCGAACTCAACGATCTCCTTACTCTCCATGAAAAAACGGGCAATCGTATCAATCAGCTGCACGAGTGCTTCCTTGTCCCGGGCCGGTTCATTGCGGAACTCTTTGATCAGCCGGTAGCCGTTGAGTTCATGGAGCATGGCATTGATATCTGTGGTTGTTACTGGCAACACCCGGATTGAGACGTCCCGTATCAGTTCAACAAGGGTCCCTCCCATGCCAATGGTGATCACTTTTCCAAAGGCAGGATCGATCCTCCCGCCAATGATGATCTCGAGTCCCTTCTCGAGCTGCTGCTCGACCATGATCCCGTCGATTACCGCAGACGGGTTGTGGGATTTGACATTACTGAGGATCTTGTCATACGCTCCCAGCAGGACTTCACTGTTCCGGATACCGGTGATCACCCCGCCAGCATCACTTTTGTGTACAACCTGGCGGGAGACAACTTTGAGTACTAACGGGAAACCGGTTTTTTCAGCCCCGGCAATGGCCTCGGTGATCGTTGTTGCAAAGGCATACCGGGGAACAGGCACACCAATCTTTAGTAATAATTCATATCCCTGTGCCTCGGAAATAAGCTGGCGCGACATGGTTCCTCTCCTCTCCATTGGATACATGCAGCTGGCTATTTAAGTATTGTGCCGGGCTCTGGTGTTTTATTGGGCAGTGTACGGCTGGTTCTTCTTCAGGCATGTAGCTATATCGGACAGGATGGGGAGAAGATCAGGATCTATTTCATAGCGATCCCGCATGAGTTCGGCAAGACTCCCATGCAGGATTCGCTGGCGGATCACAGGAAGATACACGCGTTCATCCACCGTGGCATGTTTCCATGCAGTGTCATACAATGTCTCGAGCTCGGTTCTCAGTCCGAGAGTACCTTCGCGGATCGCAAGGCTGGTAAGTTCCAGCAGGGCTGCCTGGTCCGTCTCGACCGGCAGGGTCCGGCACCGGAGGAGGGACCGGACAAAAGCGCAGACCGCCATATCCGAATGAATGCATTCCTGTTCATCGAGTGCCTTGATCTCAAGACATTTGCGGGAGAACCGGATGATCACCCCGCTGGAGTTTAACCATTCCTCGCAGAGGAGAGCGGCATCGCGCCTTCGCAGTTCCGAAAAGATTTCTTCCTGCATGGCGTGGTAATCGTCAAGCGTTTCGATCTTGTCCGGAATTATTCCATTGCAGATCTGCGGGATCTCTTTCTGGTTCTTTCCATAGTAGAGTAGGCGGTTATCCATGGAGCCGGTCAGTTTCCCTTCCACAAACGGGGATGATGCTGTTATGGCGATCAGGTACGGCAGGAGTGAACGGATCCGGTTATACTGGCTGACGAGTTCCCTGCTGTTCCGGTACGAGAGATTGATCTGGAGCGCCTGGATGTTCAGCCAGCCGTGCTGCCGGATATTAAAGAGCCGGTCGTACGCCTCGTATAATTCCCCTTCATCGTGATCCCAGACCGCAGTCTGGTCGAGCCGGAGCAGGGGGTGCATGCCAAGGCCCAGCAACCGGTACTGGTCGGGAAAGATCCGGTAAAATTTCCGTATTCCTGCCATCAGCTGGGCTTCCAGGGCACCGAGATCCTCTGCTGGGGTTCGGGGAATGAACTCAAGGACTGTCTTCTGGAGTTCCTTTCCCAGTTTCACCTCCCCAAAAAGGATCTCGCTCTCGTACCTCCCGCAGATAGTCTTTAAGATCTCATCCGAGACGGGCAGGGGATTGAAGCGGTCATCACTGATGGAGTATTCGTGTTCGGTGCCAATGGTCATGATGAGTTTTTTTATTGTCGCGGTATCTCTGCCACTTTATCGGTCTCGGGTTCGTCGATAGCACAGATCACGGCAAGCTCTTCTTCGGTGAGGTTCTTCACGAGGTGCGTGATGCTCTGGACTGCCTGCTCATACTGCTGCCGGTAGGCTTCGGGCACCTCTTTGAGCAGGCCGACAATCGGGCAGATCCGCTCGTGCTTGAGATAGAGTACGATCATGTCGCCGTTTATATCAAACGTAAACGGTCCCGACCGGCAGGTCTCGGGCTTGAAGGCATGAATTGTGCATTTGCCCTTCTCTGACAGGATGCATTCCCCATTTTTTTTGGTTCGCAGTCGTTTGTACCCCATCGTTTCAAAATTCTCCGGGGATACTCCGGCCCGGGTCAGCCGGTCGTAACATGCGGATGAGACCGGGGGATGAGCCTCATCACAACAGTGTCCGCCGCATTCCATACAGATCGTTTCAGCACGTAATAACCAGTTTTCCATAAAAATCACTCAGCAAAAAGATGGGATATGATCGTCTCAAAGACTCTGGGGTAGCAGTCATCCTCCCCGCTCTCGATCGAAGGATTGTCATTGACCTCAATCACGCAGGCATCCCCGTTATTGTTCTTGATATCCACTCCATAGAGCCCCCGGCCTATCGCATTGCCGGCATCGATCCCCAGCTGGATCACATGGGGCGGAACGTTCTCGGGCAGGACGCTCTCCACCCCGCAATAGACAATATGGCCATTGACCGAGGCCTGTATCTTGAACGTGACCGACGGGATCGTATATTTGCAGGCATAGAGCAGTTTGCCGTCCAGCACGCCAACCCTCCAGTCATATTTGCTCTCCACGTACTGCTGGACCACGATCCAGTCCGAGAGCTTGATGTAGCGGTGGGCAACTTTGAAAAAATCTGCAATGTCGCTCACTTTCTCCACCCGGAGGGAGAAGGAAGTCGAAGGCTCTTTTACAATGAGCGGCGTGCCGAGTTCGTCAAAGAGCCGGGTCACCCGTTCAACGGTCAACTCCTGCTTGGGCAGAAAGACGGTCTTTGGGAGCGCGACATTCTTTTTGATCAGCCGGGAATACATGTTGATCTTGTCGGAACAGCACCGGATCGAGTCCGGGTCATCGAGGACCGGGATCCCATGGAACTGTGCCATCTGGGCAGCCACATACGTGATGTTCATCGGGTCCGTGCGGGCCCGGATGAAGAGCGCATCCATCTTTTTGATTTTGTGGATATCGACCGGGAAGATGAAACTAGCCGTATGCCCCAGGGACTCGGCCACATCCCGGCACCGGATCAGGGCGTTTAACTGTTCGGAATTCGACAGGGTTTTCCGGTCCACAAAGATGCCCATCCGGCTCATAGAAACTCCTGGTGGGAGATGTGAGCCTCAAGAAGCGTGCGTTCGCCTTCCTGCAGCTGGGAATACCGGACAAACGAGAGGGAAGACAGGGAATAGGTGTTACCCATCCGTACCAGCACCATCTGCATGAGGGGGATGGCAAAGAGATCGTACACCCACATGGCCATCTCGATAACGGGAAGGTGAGGAGAGATCGTCTTTCCAAAGATCACATTGTATAAGAAGATCTCCGCCCCATCCCCGAGTTCCTGGTAACAGAACGGGTATTTTCCCTTGTTGGTGATATGCCGGACTGCCTCTTTTGCCGCCTCATTATCGTACACCGTGACAAACTCCGATGAGTCGGCAAAATAGTTGATCCCATAAAGGATGGCCGGTAGCGGCACATATGCCTGGGAGATCTCCCATTTACAGACCGGGATGCCTGCAATCTTTGCCCGCTCAAGACAGATGGGGACCACGAACGCATCGATCACGGCACTGCTGGAAGGTTTTACCCGCTTTCCTTCCATCTCCATCCGGAGGATAGTGTAGTAAGAATCGGTCTTGTACGAGTAATCTTCACTTATGACATGGGCATACTCACCCTGGGTAAGAATAAAGAGCGCGTCCTTGTGCAGGGTGTGGTTTTTTCTGCTGTTCGCTTTTACCGGTGTTTTTGCTGCCGGTAAAGGGGATGAGATACGAACCGGCGCGAGGAGTTTTGGCTGCGATGAGATGATTGTTGCAGAAACGGTTCCGGGGTACGGGTGAAGGGATCGTTTTTCCGGGAGAGGGGGTCTGCCCCCGCTATCGTTCATATGCCCATCAGCCCGTAAGAACAGCGATCCAGAAAGACCGGGCATATAACCGTAATATCTTCCGGACCTGCCCGGGGTACTGGATGGGGAGTGTCCGGGACATGACCGGATTCCGGGTTGGAACGGGATATATTTCCCCCGGCACCTAGTGTGAAGGGAGCTGCAATACGATTGAGAAGATACACCGGATGGTGCTCTTCATCATCATCTTCAGAGAGACAATCGGTCATGATGAACACTAATCCCACCATTCCGTTCGTGGATTATCGTTGAATAGCTATACGAAAGGACCCTTTATAGAATTTTGCACGCTTAGCAAGAAAAGAACCCTGATTCATACCGGCCTGCTCCCCGCTCCTTCGGGCAATCCCCGGTGGGTCCAAAAACCAGCGCGCAAAGATCCGATCCCCGTTGCGGACCAGCCCTGTCGGGCATAAGATTGATTACTTTCTATAACCATCAGTAATCAGAATGCATATTCCCACTCCAGAAGAACTTCGTTCGCGCCGGGAATCCCTTGGTCTGAAACAGACCGAACTGGCCCGCCGGGCCGGTATCAGCCAGTCAATGGTGGCAAGGATCGAAGCGGGTAATGTGGATCCCCGTATCAGTACGCTCAACAAGATCATCGTGGTGCTCAACAGTTCTGAGCCCAAGAAGATCAAGGCCGTCCAGATCATGCACATGCCCGTCCTTTCAGTTCAGCCCCAGGATGCCATCACCCGTGCGGTTGAGATCTTCGAGAAACATAATATCTCCCAGCTGCCGGTCATTGAACGGGGTGTGCCGGTTGGATGTATTTCAGAGACCGTAATTGTCAAGGCAATCGAGCAGCAGCGCCTGCACAAGACACATCTCTTTGTGGTGCGGGATTTCATGGAGCCGGGTTTTCCCACGGTACCTCCGGACATGGATGTCGAGACCGTGATCAATATCCTCCAGCAGAATCACGCGGTGCTGGTGGTGGAAGGCAGGATCGTCCGGGGCGTCATCACCAAGCATGACCTGATCTCGCTCATTGTCTGATCCTTTTTATCTTTTTTCCGGTTCTCCGTTCTTTCCCAGGTTCGGTTCTGTTGAAACCATAAAACAAAA
>JBAXDE010000065.1:0-8550 GCA_037141115.1 Methanomicrobiales archaeon
AGAACCGTTTGTCCCATCAGTAGCTCTGGGGTCAGTGTAGATAGTCACAAAAAATGTATGCTTTGCGCCGGTGCTGGGCAATATTTCTTTGAGCCAGATCTAACCGGAATCGATTCAAAATTTGATAAAAAATTCACCGGGGCATGCAGGATTGCACTGCTGCCGGTGCAGCAGCCCGAAAATTCCGCTCTCGTAAACTCGCGGGTCAGCACCAGACCGGCCGACACCCGTGACGGGTTATCATCCCCGGGAAACGTTCCCGGTTCCCTCAAACAAAAAAAAGGGAGAAGGGAATTTTTTTACCATTGTATCTGCGGGAACATCCATCAGGCATCTTTTACGGTGATGGATGAAAGCATGTACTCTTTGAGGTTCTGGTATCTGGTGAAATTTTCACCATCGGTTACCCATGCAAAACTGTACACGTGGCGCGTGGTAACAACCGTTTCTTTCGTGTAGGTTATGGGATAATATCCTGTGCTCCGGGTCATCGTGACATCATAGAATGCAGTCACCATGTTCCCGGTTGTGATAAACCGGTAGTTTCCCATATAGTTCGGAGCATACCCGGTCAGGTCCGGATAATTCATTTCAAACTGTTTCTGGCTCCATTCGTTTGTAGGCCTGAGCATCACCTTTCCATCCAGGCCGTCAAAGAAATCAGCAGTAAAGGAGACCAGTTTTATCCTGCCATCGGCACTCGTAAAGGTGACCACCCGTTTTTGTTTCTGCACATTCCCCTCTTCATAAAAATTGAACGGTCCGATCAACTGTGTTTCATTTTTGTAGCACAGGCGATAGGTGCTGGAATCAGTCTCCAGGGTATTTGTGCAGTAATAGGGAGTATACGTTGATCTCGTAACATTCCATGCCGGCGGGTATTCAAGACTGAAATCATTGTCGGAATACCGCACGAACGGGATCGTGGAGACATCGGTTGCATCCGCTTTTGGGGGTACGGTTGTTGTTACGATCACAGGGGGCGTTGTTGCCGGAATCTTCGAAGTCGTGGGTACGAGTGTGCTGGCAGTTGTCGGAATCATGGTCACCGGAACCGGAGGTGCCGTGGTTATTGCGGGAGTAACTTCAGGAGCCTGCGACTGACTGGTGCAGCCCGTTACACACAGGACTGCTATAAACAGAAGAATGAGACCGATTCCGGATAGAAATTTCATTTTTTAACTCCTCTAAAGCATCATCCACAGGTTCATGAGCGGGAAAAAATTTTCCAGGTAGGTAATGTCCGGGATCCCGGTTCAAAAATGGAGCAGGACAATGAGGGACAAAAAACCCAGTTCCACCCAGAGCAGAAGACTCTTGCCGGCATAGGATTTCCTGTACTGGTTGATCTGCCAGGACGAAAAGATCCCCTCACATGCAGCGGCAATCCAGATGCCGAAATACAAAGCGGTATGGTACCGGGCTCCCCCGGTATCGCTGAATGCCACGAGCAGGAACGCGAGAGAAAATACGATACCTTTGACAGTGTCGCCATTATAGAACTGCCCGAGCCCGACACCGGCAATGGACAGGAGGGCAGAGAAGTAAACCCTGTTGAGTCCGACAATATATGTTTCCGGTGCATGGGATGAGGGGGCCTCGAGCTGGTCCTGATCCGGCAGCCGCTTGTGGCAGGCCCGTCAGAAGTACTCGTCGTACGTGACCATTGCATTACAGAATGGACAGTGACGTCCGATCTGCTCCTTTTTAACGGCCATTTATAGTCTATCAAATAGGGGAGAATATAGAACTTCTGATAGAATGCCGGCAGGGCCGGTCTTCCGTCCTATTTGTCCGTGCGGAGCCGGTACCCGATCCAGTCTCCCTGGTCGCATACGGGATGAGGGTTCTCCATCCGGGCAAAGACGAACTCGAAGGCCTCCTGTTCCACAACACACCTCCCGCTCTTTGTGCAGAACAGTACAAATGCCTCGTACATGGCATTGCAGGGAACATGAGCCGCCGGATCTGGTCGGAGCACTTCCTCGTGGAATCTCCAGATGCCTTCGAATTCGAGTTCATCTTCCATGAGGGGTTTGACGATCCCTTCATCGATCTCCAGGCTCACCTCCTGCTCTTTCGAGGCGCATTTGAGATCTTTATAGTAATCCGTAACTACCACAAGCCCCTGGCGGAGATCATTGAGATCCTGCTCAAGGTCTTTTATCTTCTGGTCCTTTTCCCCTGGTTCGCGTGGTTCCATCGCAGTTACTCTCTTGTTTATGTCTCCCCACGGATAAAATGCACGAACCCCCCCGGGAGGACCCGGCTGGGCGACTATCTTCTCTGCCCTAACCGTTTTCCTGCATACACGCACTGCCCGTACGATACACAACCATCGCCCGGAGGGTACTGGTCATTGATGATGCAGTCGAGACCTGCTGAGGTGATCCCGCTCCGGATAGTCTCGCGGATCGCATGGTTGATCGCAACCCCGCCACTGACGGCAATCTTCTGCATGCCGTCTCGTTCCGCTGCCCGGATGGCGAGCGTGGCAATGCCCCGCGAGAGATTGTACTGGAACGATGCTGCAATATTCTGCACTGCCCGGCGATCTCCCATTGGGGCTTTTTGCATCCGGTCAAGGGCCGTCTCCATCAGCGAACGGGTGGAGAGGATCTCGCACCCTGCCTGTTTGCCATACACGAGTTCCCATGCTTCGGCCCGCCCGCCATACGCGGCCGCTTCGAGTTTCATGGCCGGCTCGCCATCGTAGGTTTTTTCCCGGCAGATGCCGAGCAGGGCTGCTGCCGCGTCGAGCACCCTTCCTGTGCTGCTCGTCCGGGTGACATTGAATCCCGAGGCCACCTGTTTCCGGATCACGCCCGTCTCGATATCCGACCATCCCCGCTCTGCCAGCAGTGCGAGGATCCGCTCGTCGGGCAGGATGCCGTAGAGCATCCGCTCGGGGAACTTTGTGGCCAGATCCCCGCCGGGCATGGGCACCGGTTCGAGATGGGCTACCCGCTTTAAGTCCGGCACCCGGCCCGAGAAGATCTCCCCGCCCCAGACGGTTGCGTCATCGCCGTACCCGACGCCATCGATCGCGATGCCGATGCAGGGCTCGGTTGTGGCTGCCGCGATATGGGCCCGGTGGTGCTGCACGGGAATGAGTTCGAGTGAATGTTCCGCTGCCAGTTCGCGGGCGAACCGCGTTGAGAGGAACTGCGGGTGGAGGTCGTGGGCGATCACATCGAACTCTGCCCCGAGTACCCGCTGGAGGTTCCGGACGGTCTCCTGCAAATATTCCAGCGTGGCCGGGTTCCGCACATTGCCAACATGGGGGGACGTGACAGCAAACCCGTTCCGGTAGATGGTGGCATTCGCGTTCAGCTCGGGGCCCACCGCGAGGATGCAGTGGTTGCCGAGATCGATGGCGGTCCGTTTCGGGGCGATCCCCCGCGAGAGCCGGATGATGTAGCCATCCCGTATTACCGAGTCATCGCACCGGTTCACGATCGTCCGGTTGTGGGTTAAGAAGAAGTCCGCGTCCCGGTTCAGTTTTGCCATGGCCTGGTCGATGTCCGTGATCATCGGGTAGCCGGGCATGTTGGCGCTCGTCATGATGAGGAGCGGGTTTTTGAGATACGAGAAGAGGAGGTGGTGGAGGCCCGTGTAGGGGAGCATGCAGCCGATCGTGTGCACGTTGCTGATCGTCTCGTGGGCCGTGGGATCGCGTTTCGTGAGGACGACTATGGGGTGGACCGGGCTGGTGAGCAGTTCGCGATCCCGTGCCGAGACTTCCGCAATGCAATCGATATAATCCGGCCGCACCATGATCGCAAACGGCTGTTCGATCCGGCCGAGCCGGTGTTTGAGCTTGTCAGCCGAGCTTTCAATGCAGGCGAGATGGAACCCGCCGGCTCCCCGCAATGCAAGGATCTTCCCGGCATCGAGCAGCCGGGCGGCTTCCTTGACCGGATCGCAGCAGTCCACGCTGCGGCCGGCCGTGTCGAAGAGTTCGATCTTCGGGCCGCAGGATGAACAGGCGATGGTCTGGGCATGGTGGCGCCGGGAATGGGGATTATTGTATTCCGCAGCGCAGGCCGGGCACATAGGGAACTCGTCCATGGACGTGCGTTCGCGGTCGTACGGGATCTCGTGGATGATGCTGTACCGGGGGCCGCAGTTCACACAGGAGGTGGCCCAGTAGAGTTCGTACCGTCCCCCCCGCTGGAAGATATCGGTGACGCATTCATGGCAGCACGCAATGTCGGGCGGGATCATGCCGCTGAACGACCCGGTGGCGCTCGGGAGTATGAAAAAACCGTCCGGAATTTCTTTGGATGTGTCAGAAACCGTGACCGAATCAATACGCGAGAGCGGGGGTCCCCGGGTGACTGCGGCTAAAAACTCCTCAAACCGGTCTCCCCGTGCAAAAATCTCTACTTCGCTGCCAAGATTTTTTACGGTCCCGGCAATTCCGAGCGACGTTGCCTGTGCGTACACGAACGGGCGAAAACCGACACCCTGCACAATTCCGCATACTGTGATTCTGCCCGTTTTTCGCATGGAACTGCCGTAAAACTTATTGAATCACACAACGATATAATATTAGGGATTTTACCGTGCCGGGCCATATTCGAATCGTAAACGATCCAGTGGAACTTGTTCCGCTCCTCATGACGTTCAATGATCCATCTTTTAAAAAGGTCTATGAACTGCTCAATAAATCATGGCTGACTGAAGACGAAATCAAGGCGCACCTGGGGGGAGAGAGCGTGGAGGTCTGTCTCCAGCTCTTAAAGAAAGGCAATCTTGTCGAAGAGCAGTGGCGCATGCCCAAACCCGGATCGAAACCCGAGAAGGAGTTCCGCGCCACCTACAATAAGTTCCGGGCCAACTTCCAGTGCAACCTCTCCGATCTCGCCGATATCATCTATATCTCGCTCTCCAATGACGCGAATCTCCGGGAAGTCGTGGACAATATCGAAAGCGAACTGACCAAAGGCAACAGCTCGATCAATGAACTCGCCCGGAAATTCAGCGTGAGCCCCGTCTTTGTCAAGGGCATTGCAAAACGGATTCCCCACATGGATGTCAAAGGGCAGGGACTGGTGCTGCTTGACACTGGGCGCTAAGGATCCTCTTTACTCTATTCTGCGCAGCAAACGTGAGGTCTCGCGTCTCCAGATTCTCGTGGAGATTGCCGAGCACCAGCCTGCCGTCCGGCAGCAGGAGATTGCCGAGAAGATGGGCGTAACCCCGCAGGCAATCTCGGAATATATCCGCGAACTGGTAGACGAAGGCATGGTCTCTGCGATCGGCAGGGGCAATTACGAAGTGACCAAGTCCGGCATCGAGTGGGTGCTGGCCAATGCCGAGTCGCTGGAGTCGTACGCCCGGCACATCCGGCGCGACATCATCCAGCAGGTCTCGGTCTGGGCCGCGATAGCCGGTGAGAACCTGCACGCGGGCGACGAAGTCGGCATGTACATGAAGGACGGTTTTCTCTATGCCGGCAAAGCCCCGCTGGCGGCGACCGGCACGGTTGTTGCCGATGCAAAGAAGGGCCAGGATGTGGGCGTGGCCCGGCTCAACGGGATCATCGAGCACAAGGAGGGCAAGATCCATGTCTGCAAGGTGCCCCGGATCCAGCACGGGGGTTCGCGGAAGGTAAAGCGGGCCGAGCTGCTGGCCATCACCGGCGCGGTGGGCATGGTTGCGGCCGTTGGTCTTGAAGCCTATATTGCGCTCGAAGCTGCGGGCCGGAAACCCGATATGTTCTTTGGCGCCCGCGAGGGGGTCATTGAGGCCTCCTTCCACGGGATTGATTGTGCGATTGTGATCGTGGACGAGGAGTTCACGGATTTCCTGAAACGACTGGAGAGCGTGGAACTCAGCTATGTGATCCACGACCTGATTGCACCATGAAGATCATTGTCCAGCTCCAGCGGGGCGGTAATTACAAGTTGCTCTTTTATGACGGCAAGAGCGTGCGGGGCTCTGCCTTTGTCGAGATGAACACAACGCCCCGGGGTCCCCGGCCCACGAAGTACCGGGTGAGGTGGGGCACCAAGAAAGATTACGTGCACACGCCCAGCAAGGAACTTATCGCGCAACTCCGGGAGTCGGATGTGCGGATCGTTGGCAAGGACCATCTCTTCGATGAGTTTTTAGAAGCCTTCCAGGTCAAGAGCGGGCCCGTGACGCTCTGCCGGATGTGCCTGCTCGATGAGCGCTACACGCCGATCAATGAAGAGAACGCGATCACGTTTGGCAAGAACGAGCGGATCTGTCTTGACTGCGGACGAAAGGAGCTCCGCAGGGAGGTCTCGCATATCGGGCGGCTGGGTAAGGACGGGATTGTCCACCTGGAAAAACTGCTCGCGAGCTACCGCAACCTGGACCGGGTCCTGGCTACGCTTTCGCCCGACACGATCTCGATGGATGCGGCAATGTTCGACAAGCTCGCGGCCCATCCCGTGATGACGACCGCGTCGATCGATGAGCTGCCGCTGCCCCGCCAGTTCGTGGAAGCGAGCGGGGTCAAGCAGCTGATGCCGGCCCAGCATCTCGCGGTAGAAGCCGGGCTGCTTCGCGGGAAGGATCTGCTCGTTGTTGCTGCAACTGCGAGCGGCAAGACGTTCATCGGCGAGATGGCCGGGATGAAGAACTACCTGGAAGGCCGGGGACGGACGCTCTTCTTGGTTCCGCTCGTTGCCTTGGCAAACCAGAAGTACGAGCGCTTCACCGAACGCTATTCCAAGTTTGCGAAGTCGGGCCTGCTGACGGGAACGAGCCGGCTCAATCTTCCCGAGACCCGCAAGGTCGGGGACCGGGACCCCCGTGCTCCCATCATCATCGGGACGTACGAAGGGGTGGACAATATGATCCGGTGCGGCCAGAAGATGCAGAACATCGGGACCGTGATCATCGATGAGGTCCAGATGCTGGAGAATGCGGACCGGGGCCACCGGCTCGACGGGATGATCGCGAGGCTCAAGTATCTCGCCCCGCAGGCCCAGTTCCTCTATCTTTCAGCAACCATCGGCTCGCCCAAGATCCTGGCCAAGAAACTGAACTGCACGCTCGTGGTGTATGCCGACCGCCCGGTGGGGCTGGAACGCTATCTCCTTTTCACCGAGCGCAAGATGAAGATCCCGATGATCAAACAGATGACGACCGAGGAGTACAAGCGGACGTCATCGAAAGGCTTCCGGGGCCAGACGATCATCTTCACGAATGCCCGGGCACGATGCCACACGATCGCTGATGCGCTCGGCATCCGGGCGGCCGCGTACCATGCGGGCCTGAGCTCCGTGGAACGCCGGGACGTGGAGACAAAGTTCCTGACCGGCAAACTCATGGCGGTCGTGACGACCGCTGCGCTGGGGGCCGGGGTGGACTTCCCCGCCTCGCAGGTGATCTTCGATGCGCTCGCCATGGGCCGGGACTGGCTCTCGGTGCAGGAGTTCAACCAGATGGGAGGCCGGGCGGGACGGCCCGACTTCCACGATCTCGGCCGCGTGGTTATTTTGGCAGAACCCGGCGGGAGTTACTCGCGGGAGAACCCGGGCACCGAAGAGGAGATCGCGATTAAGCTGCTCAAGGGCGAGATGGAGGAAGTTGCACCGGTCCACGAGTTCGAGGCGAGTTCGGAGGAGTACGTGGCAAACGCGATCTGCTGCGATGGCGAAGAGGCGGACCTCAACCGCATCAACAGCATGATGGTGGGGAGCATGGAGCCGGTGCTGCCGGAGCTCATCACGCACAAGTTAGTCGAGAAGCACGGCACGAGGCTCGTGATGACGCCGCTCGCGAGGGTGATGGCGGAGCATTTCATCGGCATGGAGCGGCTGCTCGAGATTATCCGGCTGACGAAGTGCAACACCGAGCCGCTCGATATCATCGGGGAGCTGGAGTGCGAGGATGTGCACAAGGACAACCGGCCGGAGAAGAAGCGGGGGCCGGGCGGGAAACCCGGGGAGCGGTTAAGGGAACCGGAGAAGCGGGAGCACCAGCACTCCCCGAGGGGAAAGTATCAGGCTAGCCAGTCTGCGGAGAAGCCGAAGCATGTGCAGTCGGAGGCGACGAAGATGCATGTCGGGCATGAACTCGCGCCGAAGCATCAGAAGGTCCGGAGGAAGAGGTAGGGGTGCCTGCACTACCGTATGCACCCCCATCCGTTTGCACAACGCCAGTCTGCGAGTAACAAGGGCGACGAAAAACCTGCAGAGCGAAAAACGGAGGAGGAGTGTTTTAGAAACGGTAAATATCCTGAATGCAGTTCATGCAGAATTGTCTGGCGGGTTTGAATATCTCCTGAATGTCAGTAAATTCCTGAACCTGCCAGTCGCCATTTTTCGATAACAACAACCCTTCACACACGCTCCCCATCGTCCCGATCAAGCCGGTTTCTGTATAAACGGCCACATATTTTGCAGATTTCTGTCCACAATTATCCAGCGGTATGCAGACATGTATCAGACTAGCTATCAAAAGACTGTCGCAATAAACCGGGCTATCCGGTACGAATGGATTTCGTTTCTGTTGAGGCCATCAAATTAGGATTTTTGCATAAAAACCCATCGCTTTTTTAGTGATTCC
>JBAXDE010000066.1:0-8528 GCA_037141115.1 Methanomicrobiales archaeon
TGATTAGAGATCAGGGCGTTTTCGATTTTACAGTAAATTGTTTACACTATCGAAATTTTGTGGAAATGAGGTTTAATAGGTTAAAATTCAGATAGTTTTTAGGACAAAATTTTTGTGATTGTTGATAATTCTTGAGCCATCAGAAAACTATTTTAAATTTTCCCGCCTTCTCGTCGCTACTGGGGGCACAGCGACCCCCCCCTCGCTCCTCACCTTTCGGGACGTGCTCCATCTCACCTATTCAGGGTAAGGCAGTGAATATGAGTAGTCCGCATTCGGCAGCAGGTGTTCGTTGGGCCCATGATTTCTTTCTAGTGCTTATGGGTGGGAAAAATTCTAAAAAACCCATCCTAAAATTGGAGAAGAGCCATAATTTTTGTTGTTTCATTATCTCGGAATAATTAAGCATTAGGCCAATCACATCATTAATCATGAAAAAAGCGGTTCTGCAGGTGGCACTGGATCTTCTTGAATTAAAAAGGGCTTTGCAGATCGCACAAGAAGCAATTGATGGTGGTGCAGATTGGATTGAGGTGGGAACACCACTCATAAAAAGTGAAGGCATGTCGGCAATCCGAGTGATGAGGGATCGTTTTCCTGATTCTGTGATTGTAGCAGATATGAAAATCGCAGATACCGGCACTCTTGAAGTGGAGATGGCCGCAAAGGCCGGGGCCAATATTGTCTGTGTTCTCGCTGATGCAGATGATGCCGTTATTGAAGAGGCTATCAGGGCAGCCCGACTTTATGGTGTCAGACTGATGGCGGATCTCATCAATGTCAGCGATCCGGTATCCCGTGCCTGCCACCTTGAATCCCTGGGGGTTGACATTATCTGTGCCCATGTTGGTATAGACCAGCAGATGACCGGTAGGAATTCAGTTGAACTTTTAGCTACCCTATTAGACAATGTTCACATCCCTCTTGCTGTTGCTGGAGGCATTGATGCAGGTAGTGCCGGAGACGCAGTCCGATATGGAGCAGATATCATCATTGTCGGAGGGAATATTGTTCGTTCAGCAAATGTCACCGAATCCACAAAAAAGATTCGTGCTTCAATGGATAATCCTTCTATCAAAACAATTGAAAAACAATCTGTTGATGATGAGATTCGCTCCCTTTTGATGCAGGTGTCTGCCCCTAACATCACGGATGCAATGCATCGTAAAGGGGCGATGAGAGGGATTTTTTCCATCTGTGGAAACGTGAAGATGGTAGGAAGAGCTGTCACGGTCCATACGCTTGCCGGGGACTGGGCAAAACCCGTGGAAGCCATCGATGTTGCCCGAAAAGGTGACGTGATCGTGATCAACAATGATGGCTGTACGCATATTGCCCCATGGGGTGAACTGGCAACAATGAGCTGCGTGAGTAAATGCCTGTCTGGAGTTGTCATTGATGGTGCAGTACGCGATGTTGATGATATCAGGGCAATGAAATTTCCAGTTTTTGCAAAAGCTATAGTTCCGAATGCCGGTGAGCCCAAAGGATTTGGTGAGATCAATGCTGAAATCCAGTGCGCAGGACAATTTGTATGCCCGGGTGACTGGATTGTTGGTGATGAAAGTGGCGTTGTCGTAATTCCTGCGAAGCGAGCGTATGAGATAGCACGCAGGGCACTGGAAGTAAGAAAAAATGAAGAGAGAATCCGGGAAGAGATCCGCAGAGGGAGTACACTTTCTGTTGTAGCAGAATTAATAAAATGGGAAAAACAGTGATGCCACTTTAGTGGAACACGCTTCGTTCCAGAAGTGTTGCACCTGAATTCTTGATCTTTTTTATTGCATCTTCCACCAGATCAACCCTAAGGATGAGGACAGCACCTTCTTTTCCGGAATAGGCATAAGAATATTCGATATTTATCCCCGCATCTCCGAGTATTTTAGCTACTTCATAAAGACCGCCCGGCTGGTCTTTCATATGCACAGCAATCACGTCGGTAAATGCGATATTGAATCCTAAAGATAATAATTTGTCATGCGCTTTTTCGGGATGATCTACGAGAGCTCTCACGACACCAAAACCATTTGCCTCAGCGATGCTGAATGCAAGGATGTTGATCTTATCTTCTCCCAATGCATGGGCGATTGCTGCAAGCCTGCCGGGGCGATTTTCAGAGAATATGGAAATCTGCCTGATCACATATTTTTGTATGTCCATTTACATCGACCTCTTATCGATTACCTTCTTTGATTTACCCTCAAATCTGGGTAATGAGCCCGGTTCAACCAGTTCGATATCTACATTCACATTCAGGGAATTTCTGAGCCGGTGTTCTACATTCTGTCGTATCTTCATAAGATCATTGATTTTATCGCTGAATGACTCCTTGTTCAGTTCAACGCGAACAAGCATATCATCAAGCGCTCCTTTTCGCTCGACTACTATTTGGAAATGTTCTCCAATTTCTGGGATTCCCATCAGGGCATACTCGACTTGGGATGGGAAAACATTGATACCCCGAATGATAAGCATGTCATCGACTCTTCCCTGAATCCGCTGTATTCTGGGATGAGTTCTTCCGCACGCACAAATGTCTTCCTCCATTGTCGTAATATCTCCGATGCGGTAGCGTATCATGGGAAGCGCTTCTTTCTGCAGGATAGTAATGGTGAGTTCTCCCTTTTCCCCCGCTTCAAGTGATTCACCGGTCTTTGGATCGATTATCTCAACCAGGGCAATGTCTGACCAGATGTGGAACCCTTTTTGTTCCGAACATTCAGTGAACATCGGACCGGATAATTCGCTGGTGCCATAGATGTCAAAGGCACTGATACCCAGCCATTCCTGGATGCGGTTGCGCATTCCCTCCGTCCATGGCTCAGCTCCAAGAATTCCGGTACGCAATTGGGTATCTTTTTTGATATTCACACCCATCTTCTCTGCAACTTCGCCAATATGGAGGAGATAGGAGGGTGTGCAGGCAATGGCTGTTGCTCCAAGATCCTGCATCAATTCAATCTGTCGTTCCGTGTTTCCAACACTGGTCGGAAGTACCGTTGCCCCGATGCGCTCGGCACCATAGTGCATGCCGAGTCCACCGGTGAACAATCCTTATCCATAACTTACCTGAATTACATCGCCCCTGCCAAGTCCGATTGAGGTGAGCCCACGGGCAAGTGACGTTGACCAGTTATCTAAATCGTTTTGTGTATAACCAACAACGGTCGGTTTTCCTGTGGTTCCCGAAGAAACATGATAGCGGACGAGTTCGTCTTTTGTCGCAGTAAAGATCTTATCCGGGTAATTGTCCCTCAAATCACGCTTGAACATGAAGGGGAGTTTATGCACATCAGAGAGTTTTCGAATATCATCCGGGTGAACTTTCTGTTCTTTCATCCGATCATGGTAAAATGGAGAGAAACTATACAATCGGTACACCAGACTTTTGAGCAGTTTATACTGCATCTGCTGGAGATCTTCTCTGGGCATTTCTTCAATTCTAGGGTCCCAACATCGCATCAAATCGCCTCTCTTCTGTCTATCACTCGCTTTGCCTTTCCTTCAAAACGGGGTAATGATCCCGGCTCAACAAGCCTGACTGTTGTTCGCAGTTCCAAGGTATCGCGAAGTTCTTTTCCCACTTTTTTCTGGATCTTTGCCAGATCCGTGAGTTCGCCGCTGAAAAAGTCTCTGTTAATTTCAACTTCGACAGTCATCTCGTCTAGATGATTAATTCTGTCAATATATACCATAAACTGATTACCAACTTCAGGGATCTTAAGAAGAACGTGTTCAATCTGGGAGGGGAACACGTTGATACCGCGGATGACCAGCATATCATCGCTTCTTCCGGTGATTCTGGCGATCTTCTGCGCTCTTTTACAGAGACAACCATCTTTCATAAGCATCGTGACATCCCCGGTGCGGTATCGCAGCAATGGCATTGCTTCTTTAATCAACGGGGTCACTACCAATTCTCCCCGCTCCCCATCAGAAACACGCTCACCTGAAATGGGATCTATTATTTCAACCAGATAGGAATCGTGCCAGATATGGAGTCCATCGCGTTCCTTGCATTCAAACGCAACCCCCGGTCCAAAGAGCTCGCTCAAACCGTAGGAATCGTACGCTGTGATTCCCAATCGTTTTTCAAGGGTATGTCGTACACTTTCCGACCACGGTTCGGCCCCGAATATTCCTGTTTTGAGGCTATCGAGTGATTCACCCATCTCTTCTGCAACCTCAGAAAGATGCATTGCATAACTGGGTGTACAATGAATTGTGGTCACACCAAAATCCCGGATCATCTCGATCTGGCGTTAACGCCAGATCGAGATGATCCGGGATTTTGGTGTGACCACAATTCATTGTACACCCAGTTATGCAATGCATCTTTCTGAGGTTGCAGAAGAGATGGGTGAATCACTCGATAGCCTCAAAACAGGAATATTCGGGGCCGAACCGTGGTCGGAAAGTGTACGACATACCCTTGAAAAACGATTGGGAATCACAGCGTACGATTCCTACGGTTTGAGCGAGCTCTTTGGACCGGGGGTTGCGTTTGAATGCAAGGAACGCGATGGACTCCATATCTGGCACGATTCCTATCTGGTTGAAATAATAGATCCCATTTCAGGTGAGCGTGTTTCTGATGGGGAGCGGGGAGAATTGGTAGTGACCCCGTTGATTAAAGAAGCAATGCCATTGCTGCGATACCGCACCGGGGATGTCACGATGCTTATGAAAGATGGTTGTCTCTGTAAAAGAGCGCAGAAGATCGCCAGAATCACCGGAAGAAGCGATGATATGCTGGTCATCCGCGGTATCAACGTGTTCCCCTCCCAGATTGAACACGTTCTTCTTAAGATCCCTGAAGTTGGTAATCAGTTTATGGTATATATTGACAGAATTAATCATCTAGACGAGATGACTGTCGAAGTTGAAATTAACAGAGACTTTTTCAGCGGCGAACTCACGGATCTGGCAAAGATCCAGAAAAAAGTGGGAAAAGAACTTCGCGATACCTTGGAACTGCGAACAACAGTCAGGCTTGTTGAGCCGGGATCATTACCCCGTTTTGAAGGAAAGGCAAAGCGAGTGATAGACAGAAGAGAGGCGATTTGATGCGATGTTGGGACCCTAGAATTGAAGAAATGCCCAGAGAAGATCTCCAGCAGATGCAGTATAAACTGCTCAAAAGTCTGGTGTACCGATTGTATAGTTTCTCTCCATTTTACCATGATCGGATGAAAGAACAGAAAGTTCACCCGGATGATATTCGAAAACTCTCTGATGTGCATAAACTCCCCTTCATGTTCAAGCGTGATTTGAGGGACAATTACCCGGATAAGATCTTTACTGCGACAAAAGACGAACTCGTCCGCTATCATGTTTCTTCGGGAACCACAGGAAAACCGACCGTTGTTGGTTATACACAAAACGATTTAGATAACTGGTCAACGTCACTTGCCCGTGGGCTCACCTCAATCGGACTTGGCAGGGGCGATGTAATTCAGGTAAGTTATGGATAAGGATTGTTCACCGGTGGACTCGGCATGCACTATGGTGCCGAGCGCATCGGGGCAACGGTACTTCCGACCAGTGTTGGAAACACGGAACGACAGATTGAATTGATGCAGGATCTTGGAGCAACAGCCATTGCCTGCACACCCTCCTATCTCCTCCATATTGGCGAAGTTGCAGAGAAGATGGGTGTGAATATCAAAAAAGATACCCAATTGCGTACCGGAATTCTTGGAGCTGAGCCATGGACGGAGGGAATGCGCAACCGCATCCAGGAATGGCTGGGTATCAGTGCCTTTGACATCTATGGCACCAGCGAATTATCCGGTCCGATGTTCACTGAATGTTCGGAACAAAAAGGGTTCCACATCTGGTCAGACATTGCCCTGGTTGAGATAATCGATCCAAAGACCGGTGAATCACTTGAAGCGGGGGAAAAGGGAGAACTCACCATTACTATCCTGCAGAAAGAAGCGCTTCCCATGATACGCTACCGCATCGGAGATATTACGACAATGGAGGAAGACATTTGTGCGTGCGGAAGAACTCATCCCAGAATACAGCGGATTCAGGGAAGAGTCGATGACATGCTTATCATTCGGGGTATCAATGTTTTCCCATCCCAAGTCGAGTATGCCCTGATGGGAATCCCAGAAATTGGAGAACATTTCCAAATAGTAGTCGAGCGAAAAGGAGCGCTTGATGATATGCTTGTTCGCGTTGAACTGAACAAGGAGTCATTCAGCGATAAAATCAATGATCTTATGAAGATACGACAGAATGTAGAACACCGGCTCAGAAATTCCCTGAATGTGAATGTAGATATCGAACTGGTTGAACCGGGCTCATTACCCAGATTTGAGGGTAAATCAAAGAAGGTAATCGATAAGAGGTCGATGTAAATGGACATACAAAAATATGTGATCAGGCAGATTTCCATATTCTCTGAAAATCGCCCCGGCAGGCTTGCAGCAATCGCCCATGCATTGGGAGAAGATAAGATCAACATCCTTGCATTCAGCATCGCTGAGGCAAATGGTTTTGGTGTCGTGAGAGCTCTCGTAGATCATCCCGAAAAAGCGCATGACAAATTATTATCTTTAGGATTCAATATCGCATTTACCGACGTGATTGCTGTGCATATGAAAGACCAGCCGGGCGGTCTTTATGAAGTAGCTAAAATACTCGGAGATGCGGGGATAAATATCGAATATTCTTATGCCTATTCCGGAAAAGAAGGTGCTGTCCTCATCCTTAGGGTTGATCTGGTGGAAGATGCAATAAAAAAGATCAAGAATTCAGGTGCAACACTTCTGGAACGAAGCGTGTTCCACTAAAGTGGCATCACTGTTTTTCCCATTTTATTAATTCTGCTACAACAGAAAGTGTACTCCCTCTGCGGATCTCTTCCCGGATTCTCTCTTCATTTTTTCTTACTTCCAGTGCCCTGCGTGCTATCTCATACGCTCGCTTCGCAGGAATTACGACAACGCCACTTTCATCACCAACAATCCAGTCACCCGGGCATACAAATTGTCCTGCGCACTGGATTTCAGCATTGATCTCACCAAATCCTTTGGGCTCACCGGCATTCGGAACTATAGCTTTTGCAAAAACTGGAAATTTCATTGCCCTGATATCATCAACATCGCGTACTGCACCATCAATGACAACTCCAGACAGGCATTTACTCACGCAGCTCATTGTTGCCAGTTCACCCCATGGGGCAATATGCGTACAGCCATCATTGTTGATCACGATCACGTCACCTTTTCGGGCAACATCGATGGCTTCCACGGGTTTTGCCCAGTCCCCGGCAAGCGTATGGACCGTGACAGCTCTTCCTACCATCTTCACGTTTCCACAGATGGAAAAAATCCCTCTCATCGCCCCTTTACGATGCATTGCATCCGTGATGTTAGGGGCAGACACCTGCATCAAAAGGGAGCGAATCTCATCATCAACAGATTGTTTTTCAATTGTTTTGATAGAAGGATTATCCATTGAAGCACGAATCTTTTTTGTGGATTCGGTGACATTTGCTGAACGAACAATATTCCCTCCGACAATGATGATATCTGCTCCATATCGGACTGCGTCTCCGGCACTACCTGCATCAATGCCTCCAGCAACAGCAAGAGGGATGTGAACATTGTCTAATAGGGTAGCTAAAAGTTCAACTGAATTCCTACCGGTCATCTGCTGGTCTATACCAACATGGGCACAGATAATGTCAACCCCCAGGGATTCAAGGTGGCAGGCACGGGATACCGGATCGCTGACATTGATGAGATCCGCCATCAGTCTGACACCATAAAGTCGGGCTGCCCTGATAGCCTCTTCAATAACGGCATCATCTGCATCAGCGAGAACACAGACAATATTGGCCCCGGCCTTTGCGGCCATCTCCACTTCAAGAGTGCCGGTATCTGCGATTTTCATATCTGCTACAATCACAGAATCAGGAAAACGATCCCTCATCACTCGGATTGCCGACATGCCTTCACTTTTTATGAGTGGTGTTCCCACCTCAATCCAATCTGCACCACCATCAATTGCTTCTTGTGCGATCTGCAAAGCCCTTTTTAATTCAAGAAGATCCAGTGCCACCTGCAGAACCGCTTTTTTCATGATTAATGATGTGATTGGCCTAATGCTTAATTATTCCGAGATAATGAAACAACAAAAATTATGGCTCTTCTCCAATTTTAGGATGGGTTTTTTAGAATTTTTCCCACCCATAAGCACTAGAAAGAAATCATGGGCCCAACGAACACCTGCTGCCGAATGCGGACTACTCATATTCACTGCCTTACCCTGAATAGGTGAGATGGAGCACGTCCCGAAAGGTGAGGAGCGAGGGGGGGGTCGCTGTGCCCCCAGTAGCGACGAGAAGGCGGGAAAATTTAAAATAGTTTTCTGATGGCTCAAGAATTATCAACAATCACAAAAATTTTGTCCTAAAAACTATCTGAATTTTAACCTATTAAACCTCATTTCCACAAAATTTCGATAGTGTAAACAATTTACTGTAAAATCGAAAACGCCCTGATCTCTAATCA
>JBAXDE010000067.1:0-8521 GCA_037141115.1 Methanomicrobiales archaeon
AATCACAAAAAAAAGCGATGCGTTTTTATCTAAAAATCCTAATTGGATGGCCTCTGTTTGCCCGAAGAAAAAACAGATTTATTTTTTTAAGTTGTACTTTTTATCTGCAAGTACCATCGTACGTCCCCGGGTTTCCACCAGTTTCGCCTTGGCCTGCAGGGCAATTGCTTTGGGATCAACTTCAACGGACTGGAGCCACTTTACCTTGATCATCTTCCGGTTCTTGAGCTGGGCAATGATCTCTTCAACCATTGTTTCAGTACAGCCCTGTTTGCCAATCCAAACGGTTGGCTTTAATTCCTGCATCAATCGATTCGCTTCATCCGACATGAGGTTTCTCCACACGATATCTGGTATGTTTATTGCAGGTGCAGCAGGTGACCACGACATTGCCGCGGTGCACCCGCACCCGCTTATTGCTTCCCGGTACGAGGTAGGTATCACAGTGATGACAATACAGGCGGCGCAGTTCCTGCGGGATCCGGATCCGCTGGCGCATGGCAATCCTGCGCGCGAGGACTACATAACGGTTGCTTAACTCCGGAGCCTCAGCAAAGGCAAGTCGTGCCTGTTCGAACAGAACTTCAATACGCTCCCGTGCAATCTGCTTGGTCACAGGATTTTTGGATCGCTCTTTCATTGCCTCGTCACCGGCTCCCGGTTGTGCTATACTATCAGCGTCCCAGATAAAATAGTCGCGGTGTACGTAGGGGCCCCGAAACATATAGGGTTTTTCATCAGCCGGTCAGGATCTTCACAGGATCCGTACTTTGCGCCCAACAATGACCAGCCGGTCTTCACAGAAGAGCCGTATCGCTTCCGGGAAGACAACGTGTTCCTGTTCAAGGATCCGCTTCGCGAGATCATCTTCATCATCAGAATCTAAGACCGGCACACATTTCTGGAGAATGATGGGTCCCCCGTCAAGGCTCTCATCCACGAAATGCACGGTACAGCCGGCTACCTTTACCCCATGCTGCACAGCTTGTCGCTGGGCATGGAGCCCGGTGAAACTGGGAAGAAGTGCCGGATGGATATTGATCATCTTTCCCGGAAACGCTTTCACGATCGATGAACCGAGGATGCGCATGTACCCGGCTAGGACAAAGAGATCCGCATTGACGTCCTGCATGGAGGAGAGCAGTGCGCGCTCGTAAATTTCACGGGAAGGAAACGTAGAGTACTCGACAATCCTGCACGGGATTCCGGCCTTCTGTGCCCGTTCAATGGCATACGCTTTCGGGTTATCCGTGATCAGCGCTACACACTCCGCAGCGACTTTCCCGCCCCGGATGGCATCGATAATCGCCTGAAAATTTGAACCCCTGCCTGACGCAACCACTGCTATACGTTTCATCATTACTTCCTCTGGGGGATTTATCGCCGATTATTCCTTGTGAGTGAGATCAACAGGTGAAGGATGAACCACAATCTTCACTTTGACGATACGGCGACCGTGCATCTGCATGACCACCAGCGTGACACCATTGCCAATCGCAATATCAGCCTTCTCGCCCGGGTGTTGCGGGAGGTGGCCAAGCCGGTCGATGATGAGCCCGCCGATGGTCTCGTAGGACTCATCAGTCGGGAGCGTAAGGCCAATCTTTTCGTTGATATCCTCAACCCACATTTGGGCATCAACCACATAGACACCGGGTGTAAGTTCCTGCACTTCCGGCTCTTCCTTATCGAACTCGTCCATAATATCGCCAACGAGTTCTTCCAGGATATCCTCTACAGTCACGATCCCGACAAAACTGCTGTACTCATCGATGACAACAGCCATCTGCACCCGATGCACCTGGAGCTCCTTGAGCAGATCATCGATCTTCTGGGTCTCAGGCACAAACATCGGGTCGTACATCACTTCTTTTATTGCCGAGTCCTTCCGCCGGGAAACCATCGCCGAGAAGACATCCTTGACATTTAAGATACCCGTAATATTATCGATCTGCTCGTGATAAACGGGAATACGTGAGAACCCGGTATCATTGAAGATCGTGATCGCCTCTTCAAAGCTGACCGTATCTTCCATGAGGATGACATTGACCCGGGGCGTCATAATCTCGCGGGCGGTTGTATCAGCAAACTCGAGCACCGAGTAGAGCATATCCTGTTCGCCCTGCTCGATCGTGCCCTCCTCTTTCCCCACATCAATCCATTCCTTGATCTCATCTTCGGTGATGCCGGGCTCTGCAATATCTTTCCCGATCCCAAATGACGGGCTGACCCGTTCAACGAGCCAGATCACCGGGGTTAAGAGCCGGGACATAAAGAGGATGATCGGTGCAATGGTAAGAGCAAAGGAATCCGATGCGCGTGCTGCATAGATCTTGGGGCCTATTTCGCCAAAGACCAGCAGCACAATCACCACAAAACCCGTGGCAATCCCGACACCAAGATCCCCAAACATCTGGATGGCTATTGCAGTTGCAATCGCGGTTGCAGCAATATTGACAACCGTGTTGCCGATAAGGATAGTAATAAGGAGGTGTTCAGGGGACTCCTTGAGAGCAGCAACGGCTTTTGATCCGGGCCTGCCTTCATTGACCAGAGTCCGGACTTTTGCCCGGTGTATCGAGATTAACGCAACTTCCGCACTGGAAAAAAACGCGGAGAGAAGGATACAGATAATGAAGATCAGGATCTCCAAAACATCCGGGATCATTGTATTTCACATCGTGCGGGTGCACGCAACATTTGCCCATTCATAAACGAAATTTCACTACTTTATACGAGGGGGAATTAAATAAAACCAGCGCTTATACCATGCATTCCCGCATAAAAGCGCAATCACGGGAAAGTATCGTTATCTTTTCTTCTGCCGAGAGCGGACGATCGAAATTCAGGTCCTCAATCTCCAGCGTGAGGACCCCGTCATAATGGTGATCTTTTAAGCACCCCATGACACGAGCCATGGATGTATGACGATCGAGCGGAAAATGTGCCTTTCCATGATCGAACCGGCTCATATGCACATTGACCAGGCGATCATGACAGAGTTCGATATATCGTATTGCCTCTGCTTCGGATTTGGAGCAGGCATGCGCCACATCGAGCGTAAAAAACAACCAGGATTCTTCATCGAGAACCTGCCGCATCCGTTCAGGTGTGCAGAGCAGCGAGTTTACAGCAGGCTCCATGTTCTCCATGGCGATCATAACAGGACACCCAACGGCCGCCTCACGGAGGACTGAAATGTAATGATCGAAGCGGATAACATCTGCATCACCGTGAGGGCGCTTTGCCGTGCGCCGACCGGGATGGACGGTAAGTACAGATGCACCGAGTTCTCCGGCTATCAGCAGGGACCTGACTGCATATTCAACAGACAGGTCAGCCACTTCCGGGTTGATGGAACAGGGGTTGAGGTCAAGGATCGGGGAGTGCACGGTGAGTTGGGTGAACTCCGGATGAATTTTCCTGCACGCATTCACCTCATCGGTCGGAAGATCGCGGAGCCAGAAATCCGGAGTTTCTAACCAGAACTCCATTGCGTTCAGGCCGGAACGACTCACAAATGAAAATATATCAGGAATCATGTACTCGTGAAAGAACATACTCGCAACGGAGAATGAGACCATGGTAGTACTAATTCATATGCGGTTTTTGCCTAATAGTTGTTGATGGACTGGTTCAACAAGCCTGATGAATCTCCTGGCGGGAAGACCGCCCCGCTGCAGGTCTCGGAGCTCTCGGACATCATTGAAGGGCTCCTTGACAATCCCCGTTTACAGGCAGTCTGGGTAAAAGGCGAAGTGACCAATTACACCCATCATTCCCGGGGCCACCGCTACTTTTCCCTCTCGGAAAAAGGAGATGGGGGAACTGCAGCGGTCATCAAATGCGTGATGTGGCGCTCCGATGCCGAGCGTCTCGCGTTCAGTCCTGCTGAAGGTATGGAAGTTGTTGTCTCCGGCACCGTCAGGCTGTATGCACCGCATGGTTCGTACCAGCTTCAGGTAAAAGAGATGAAGATGGCTGGTCTTGGCGAGAAGTACCTGCTCGTGGAACAATGGAAACGGGAGCTGGCAGCCGAGGGTTGCTTTGACTCCGATAAGAAACGCCCCCTTCCGCTATTTCCGCTACGGGTCGGGGTCGTTACTTCAGAGACGGGGGCTGTTATCCATGACATTACAACAGTCATAACAAGACGCTACCCGATAGAGATCATCATCTCTCCAACCGCGGTCCAGGGCGAAGGTGCCCATCGCGATATTGCGCAGGCTATACGACGTCTCGGGAACATGGCTGACGTAGTAATTGTTGCCCGGGGTGGTGGAAGCTTTGAAGATCTCTTCGAGTTCAATCACCCGGAGGTCGTGCGGGCAATTGCCGCCTGCCCGGTACCCATTGTCAGTGCTATCGGTCATGAAGTGGATGTGACCTTAGCCGATCTTGCCGCAGACCTGCGCGCACCAACACCGTCAGCTGCCGCTGAACTGGTAGTCCCCGACCGGGAGGTTCTTCTCCTCCGGGTTAACGAACTCAAAACTCTTTTGACGGCATCCCTGCAGGGGCGGATTGTATGGGCCCGCGAAGAATTGACCGGCATGCGCGACCGTTTGCGTCCCCAGCGGTTTTTGCCGAGAATTGAAGAGCGGAAGACAACGATTGCTGATCTTGCGGACCGGCTGGAACGGGCATGCAGGATAAGGATCGAGCGCGAACGCTTACTGCTTGCCGAGACAAAAACAGCCCTCGAAAGCAGGAGCCCGCGTGCGGTTCTTGCCAGAGGCTATTGTGTGGCTGAAAGAGATGGTTTGATTGTAAAGAGTGTTGACGGAATTAGTCAAAACGACCGGATGAAGATCCGGTTTTATGATGGAAATACTGACGTAATCGTAGAGCAGGTGAACCATGAAAGAGACCTATGAGACAAAAACAGATCAACTGAGACAGATCATCGACAAGATTGAAGACGGAAAGACCGGCCTTGACGAGAGCATGCGACTCTATGAACAGGGCGCAGTACTGGTCAAGCAGTGCGAAACCATGCTTTCTGAAGCCGAAATAAAGATCACGACCCTCAGCCGGGACGCGTAGCCAGCAGGGTCACTACCATCGGTTTTTCTGCGATCAGATTTTTGATCAGGTTGTCCGGAAGCGTTGCTGCGACATGATCCGAGAGGATCCCAATCGTCCGCCCGCAGACAAACGTGCTCCTGCGCCAGACCAGGTCCGTCGGATGATTGAGAGTAAATTGCTTTGACCCCTGCGAATGGATCTCTGTTTCAGTCCCCCCGCATACAAGCCGGGTCAACAGGCGCGCATCATCGTGGGATAATATTTTTTTGAATTCTGTTGAGAGCCCGATACAGCCTTTGTCTGCGGCAATTCCGATGATACAGTTGCCCGTACTCGTCAGGTGCGACTCTGCGGTTACTTCAAAGGTTGTCGGGTGAGTGCCGGACACCAGCGGGTGACCACGGCAATGGATAATTTCCTGTGCCTCCATGCTTTATCATGTGAGGGTTTCCATTCATATTCAATGTTTATTACCGCCCATTGCCCGGAATGCGGGGATGAGACCGAACACGAAGTAGTTGCCGAATCCCGTGATCAGCTGGTCCGGTGCACTACCTGCGGTCACCACAAGCGGATCGCAAAAGAGAAAGAGCCGCAGTCCCTGCTCATAAAGACTATCATCTCCCGTGAAGGGACATCGGTAGTCGGTTCCATTGAACTCGCAGAAGATGATGAATGCAATGTTGAAGACCACCTTGTCGCAGAATGCGGGGATGATGCATTTGGAGTACAGGTCGCATCTATTGAACTGGCCGGAGACAAACGCGTACAGCGGGCCAAGGCAAAGGATATCCTGACCATCTGGACCCGGGCTATCGAACAGGTAGTTGTCAAGATCTCCATCCACGATGGCAGGAAAACGATTCCCGTGTATATGCCCTGTGAAGGCGAGCAGGAGTTTATGGTTGGCGAGAAGTATGTGGTCTCGGGAAAACGGTTCCAGATCTCGCACCTCAAACTCCGGGACGGCCCCCTGATGCGAAAGGAAGGCTGGACTACCGTTGCTCACCGCATCAAGCGGATCTACGGCATACGGACCTAATTTTTTTCATTTTCGTTCCTGATTTTTCCAATCCTAAGGGAACTGACCATCTCTTTCCAAGACTTTGCATTTTACGAGCAGGAGTGCGTAATGTGGATATCAAACCACTACAGATGCACAAAGCTAAAGTGAGGTACCCCGTTTGTGAAAAGGGGACATCAGCCCCTCATTTCTCACATAAAAATGGAGTTAAAGATATTTTTTCAGGATTACTTCAAGCTGCTCTGCATGGACAACCCCTTCCAGTCGCTCCATAACGACATTATTGTTTACGATGACTATTGTCGGGGTTGCTTTCAATCCATAGAGCCGGATCAATTGCGGGTTTTTCACGGCATCGATCTCTTCAATCGTGATACCCATCTTTTTTCCCACTTCCAGGTTGATCGGGGTTTGCTCCATGCAACCCATGCACCCGGGCTGGTAAAAACAGATCACACGCACTGCCATAAACAGGAATGAACGTTTGTAATTAAAAAAGAGTGTGGGTATAATTAGCTGTTCGCATTGATCGATACAATACTGAGATCAACTGCAGGATATCCGAAGTCTACGGTTACACCCTGATCAGTTTTGGTAGAGACTTCTCCTACACGCATATATGTCAATGCAGACATGTTGGTTGCCATCTCCTCAGGATTATCCGAGACACCCATTGTAAGGATATCCCCGACATTAACCTGACTAAAGTTCACGCCATTGCGTTTGAGCTGGTCAACGGACCAGAGCTGGGTCATTGAAGCGGAAGATGGGATGGTAAGCCGTTTCTTCTCATTTATCTTCATGCCAACGATCCCGGTACTCATGGCTTCATATTCTGGGGAGAGAAGAGCAAACTTGGTGCCTGCCCATCCAGAGCCGGCTGTGTATATCTGCACCGGGTAAAGTTGCGATGCAAGCGACTGGTTTGAAGTCAGCGAGATCTGCTTTGTGAAAAGGATAAATTTATTCTGGGCGGCTGCCTGTTTGTAAAAGGTCTGGTCGGTCGTCAGAATGGCATTTCCGCCCGCATCGTAAAAGGTATAATCAACAACAACCGCATCGCCAGGCTTGATCACCTTAAATGCGCTGATCCAGCCAGAACCCATGCCCGATACAATCATCAGTACAACAAAAAGCACACAGGCGCCGACTACGACAATCTTTTTCCACTGTGCTACCGCTTTTTCCTTCTGTTTCTTTTCGCCCATTGTTTCAATCCTCCTTATTAAATCATAATTCAATCGTCATAAACTATTCCGCAGGATTTTAGACACCGTTACAACATTATAACAAAGAGATCCCGGAATAGAAATTCAACAATTATTTCACAGGAAAGAAAAATGGGATAGTCAGTTATTTTTAAGGGGTCCTGCCATTCGTTCATTTGTCTGATGAGTCAATAGCTGAAGGGATGAGAACCAGGAAATACCAATATCACATGGCCCCCGGGCCGGATACAAAAAAGGAAGTCTCACCAGTAAGGGACAGTTACAGATTCTTTTCAATAACCGCCCCTGTTTTTTTCGATGTCTTTTAGTACTCCCTTGTCAGATCCTGTAGAGATGGACAAAAAGAAGGTCAAGGATTATATGACGTATGATGTCGTCAGTATTGATCTTCACAGTACTGCAAAAGACGTTATCGAGAAGATCCAGAAGACAAATCACGACGGTTTTCCCGTAGTCGACGGCGATGCAGTTGTGGGGTATATTTCAGCCCGCGATCTCCTGTTTATCCTGCCAGGTGCACCAGTAGAGCAGGTGATGTCCGGCAACCTCATTGTTGCGGATCCTGAAATGGATATCAATGATGCAGCCCGGGTGATCTTCCGGTCTGGTATCCAGAAACTGCCCGTAGTTGACGAGAAAAATCACCTGCTTGGCATCATCTCCAACTCGGATGTGATACGCTCACAGATCGAGCATGTATCTCCTGAAAAAGTATTTAATTTCATTACCACCTTAAAAAAACTCTATGGGGTGGATCCTTCACTTGATCGGGGAACGGTACCGGTAAAAGACCTCCTGCCCACCCAGTCAAAGATCTATGAAGATGAACTGGAAGGGCGTATGTACGAGATCAAAAAAGGTCTGGCAGAACCCATTATCGTAGTAAGGCGCCCGGGTAAGATCATCCTAGTCGATGGTCATCACCGGGCAATTGCAGCAAAGCGTCTTGGGATTACTGCACTCGACGCGTATATCATCGAGATCAAGGAAGATATCGAGCTCGGCATGGAACGAACAGCCCAGGCAATGAATTTAAAGACACTGGACGATGTTCAGGTTCTCGATTATGCCCGCCATCCGCTGGTTGCCATCACCCACCGGCTGGTAAAGAGATAATTCCTTTTTTTTTCAACGGAACAGATCACAAAAAAGAAGGATTTCCTCAAACCCACTCATTCAGGTTTCACCCCAAGTTTGCCACTAAACGGATAAAAGTGTTCTTGGTCTAATTGATTTATGC
>JBAXDE010000068.1:0-8471 GCA_037141115.1 Methanomicrobiales archaeon
TAAGTGTATATATTTACTAAAATATCGATCTTTCCCTTAGTTTTGTAGGGGATACTTATTTGCTAAAAAATTCCCGCGGGTAATTATATCTCATCGTCTTTTTCTTCATCTTCTTCCGGGCCGTAATCTTCCCGGTCCATATCGGATGGCGTGACCCAGACCTGCCAGATAAAACCGGCAATAGAAACAAGGATGAAGAGAATGAGCAGGATCGCACTGAAGATATTCTCGGCAATGAGCAGGTTGATGGGAATCTGCATGCCCAACCGGTCATTAATTACGCCGATACCGATCGCTGCGATAAGAAAGAGAATCGTGCCGCTGATCAAACCAAGAATCACCGCAGCTGCAATGCGCAGCATACCCGGGCGTTTAGCATGTTCTGACATGCTGTCAGTTTCACCCGCCAGATATTTAGTAATTCTGGCTCTGTTGAAATCCTATTTTCCTATGATTCGCTTCCTCTTATCGGCTATTTGGAGAGTGACCCCCTCTCTCCCCCAGAGGGGGAAGCATCCCAAGGGGGGCATCCCCTTGATCCCCTTTCTGTTTTTTGAGGGTTTCAACAGGGCCGTAATTCTCTCAATAAATTCAAAACAAACCTTCGCCGGGGTCAGGTTTGTACCACATATTTTTACGGGGTGGTGGACTGACCTGGAGCGCAACTCCGTCAAACTCTGCTATGATTCGCTCACCTTCATAGACCAGTACCCGGAATGTCGAATACCGGCCATTATCTGCAACCCGGTTTGCTATTGCGACAAGGGTACCGGTTGCCGGTGCAATATACTGGATGTGAACAGATACTGCCACCCGATCACTGCCGTCACAGTTTGCGGCAATACCAAAAGCCTGATCCGCAACAGCAAATATAGCCCCCCCATGCACAACCGCATGGGGGTTTAAAATCTGGCTGCATTCCATGAGGACACGGGAATAACCGTCATGCGCATCGGTGATCGTCATCTTCAGCAGTTGTGCAAACGAGCTCTGGTTGAATGCAACAATCTGATTCATTTCCTTTTCTTTTTTTGTAAGGAAAGGATCTGGTTCTGGCATATGCTGACCTGAAATGTTAAAAAGAGTTATGCAAATGAATCACTTGTCTTTTTTCTGGGAATAGGAATATTTTTCAGATTCCCCGCCTTTCGATACGATATACACCCATTCGTAAAGGGACCGGAGGGTACCGAATTTCTGGTACCGCCGCATGGAAAAGCCCACCTTGAGCCGGTTGTCAAAGTAGATCTTTCCCTCATCCTTCATCCGCATTGCAATCTCGAGGTCATCGCCGGCATCGATGCAGCGGTACATGCCCGTTTTTACAAACGCATCTTTCCGGAATGCCGTGTTGCAGCCAAGGGTATAGTAAAAAGTTTTACTATAGTATCCGATACGGGCAAAGGTATTGGCTAAAAGGAGCGAGAAGTGGTTGCCAATGCCTTCTTCAATCGGGTACACCGGGCCATAGACCTGCACAACTGCGGGATCCTTGAAATCTTCGGCAAGAGTTTTGATCCAGTGCGGCGGGAGTATGCAGTCAGCATCAGTTGTGGCAATGATCGTGCCTTTTGCCTTAACGGCCCCGTCATTGCGTGCCCCGCCCACTTTTTTACTGGTCTGGGTAAAGACCAGGTCAGCATACTTCTTTGCGATCTCGCAGGTCGCATCTTTTGAACCGCCATCCACAACAATGAGCTCGTACTCGGTCCGCGGAATATTCTGGTGCGAGAGCGAGACGAGACACTGGGCGATATTCTCTTCTTCGTTAAAGGTGGGAATGATAACGGAAATCATTGAAGGGAAAAACTCCTGTACTATTTTTCACATTTGCGGATGATAAGCGTGTGCCAAAAGAGGGTCAGGAGTTCTTATGCACAGCTACAAAATCCATCACGCTGCGGAGGCACCCGTCCATGTTGAGATATTCGAACTGGGAGAACCTGCCGACAAGAGAGATTCCGGCGGCACTGCAATAGTCTTTGACAATTGCGATATTTTTCTGGTACTCCAGGTCATAGACAACATAGGCATACGGTTGGCGTTCCACTGAGGAATAGATGACCTGTTCTTTTTTGAGGATCTGCATAGTCTCTAAGGTTGTCACGACCTGGTCGATGAGCGCTGCATCATCCATGCGGGAGACGTCATCGCCCGGCTGGTGGGTGATCTCGGCCAGCACCGATCCACATCCCCCGGGGGATGCATGGGCACTGTAATTGGAGGGAAACGAGATCCGGTTGGTCATGCCCAGCGCGATCTCCGGGATGTAGAGCCATGATATTGCCGGCACGGCACCTTTGATCCCGATATTCACGCAGGCAATTGCATTGTACCGGAGAGCTGCACAGGCAGCCTGAACATTTTTCGGTACATCCTCCATGGCAGCGATGAGATGCTGTACGGGGATGGTCGAGATGCACTGGTCTGCGGTGATGACCTCTTTGCCATTACTGATCTCGAAATGCCCGTTCTTTTTTAGTACGGAGGTAATATGGAAACCGGTCCGGATCCTGTCATGAATTGGACTGGCGATTGCCCGGATGAGCGCTTCAATGCCCCCATCGAGCGGGTAGGAAAAGACCGACTGGTGGGTATAACCTTCAGTAGAGATGCCGATCGCTGACTTGATCACATCCTCAACCGGTGGCCGGGGGATTCGCCCGTCTACCCAGTGCATGGACATCTGGTCTGTAGGAAACTTCCAGATCTTCTCATTGTACGGGATCATGTAGCATTCGGCAATCCCTTTTCCAAAGGTATAGTAGATCCATTCCCGGAAATTTGCCGGTGCCGGCAGTTCGCCTTTCTCAACGGCTACATGGGTTTTGACAAACTCGTTGATGCAGAAGAACAAGTCATCCTGCAAAAGATCGGAAAGCCCGTTCTCAAACGGGTATTTCACATACCGGCCCTTATAAAAAATTTTGGTATTGCGGTCATTCCGCTGCTCGTTTCCCTCTATCATCCGCCGCATGAACGCGAGAACTTCGGCATCCCGCGAGAAGATGATATGCGAGCCGCCGATGTCGAAAGTAAATCCCTCTTCGGTTTTGGAACGACAGAGCCCGCCAACCGATGCTTCCGCTTCCAGGACTATTACATCCACACCCTGTTCGTGCAGCAGCCGGGCCAGTGCGAGTCCTGAAAGTCCGGCTCCAAGAATTGCGATCGTCACTGCTCAATACGTTGGCACCCGGAATTTATATTGCTGAGGGTAAAAAAAAGAGAGGGCTCGTGATCTATTTTACATCGGCACTGGCATCGGAGTTTCTGGAGAATTACACCGGCCCAGCGTGCAGATCAGGCCATTTGGACAGGAGTTCCCGCATGAGCCGCAATGTTTCGGGTCGATCAGAATGTTAAAACATCCCTCGGGACAACTGGTCTGGCCTGAAAAACAGGTAAGGGCACAATTACTGTTCTGGCAGGAAGTCCCTGAGGGGCAGGAATTCCCACAATATCCACAGTTGCTGCTGTCGGTCCGTGGATCGATACAGGTATTGTTGCACGCGAGGGTATCAGAAGAGCAGAAGACCGGCTCCGTTATATCCACGGAAGTCGGGCTGGCAGTGATGACGGTTGTGGGAACTATGGTCATGTTAATTGTTGGCAGTAATGTTGCAGGAACCTGGAGCGGGACTTCTGTTTCAACGATGACATAGGATCCTCCAGAACTACTTCCGGATCCGTTTACAATGGAGGGGGTTGTCACCGGATTGACGGAAGTATCGGCAAAAGCAAAAATTCCCTTTCCTGTGATAAGGGGATAACCCAGGAATATGACAATCAGGATAAGAATGATCATTCCCGCAATAATGATGAGTCGGCTCTCGGACCTGATTACCGTGGCAATTGACGGGGCGGGCTGTACAGGCCGGTCTGGTTTTTGGGATATTCCGGCATCGGTTCCGGTAAGATCCGGGGTTAGTGACGCACCGCAGGAAGTACAGAATTTTTTTTCGGGTGCAACGGCATTACCGCATTGGGGACAAAATTGCAAGAAGAATCACCAGTATTTATATTCTATACTCTCATTTTAGCGGAAAAGGAAAAAAGGTTGTGACAGTAGAGATCCGATCATTATTTTGAGATGTACCAGCCGGTCTGCGTCTCATCGAGAATCTTGTCGGGAGTCTTTCTGGTGAGCAGGCTGACAATCACCATAGCAAGGATGGCAATTACGAATGCATAGAACGAGAAGTGCATGGGAATCTTTGCAAATTCGATTCCCATGGCTACGGTCTTGAAATAGTTCAGGAACCCCACAACAAGCGATGAAACGAGTCCCAGTGACATGGCGGCGAGGGCACCTTCCCGGGTTGCCCCGCGCCAGTAGAGGCCGGCTAAGAGCGGGACTGCAAAGGTTGCAAGCATAACGCCAATTCCCATCCAGATGAGACTCGCCAGCATCTCAGGAGGGCTGATGGCAAGAAGCATGGTGCCGATAGCCGAGAGGACCACCACGATTTTTGAGAGGAGGAGGACAGATTTGTCATCCGCATCGGGCCTTAACACTTTCTTGTAGATGTCCCACGAGAACATGGCACCGATCGTGAGCATCAGCCGGTCGGTGGTCGACATGACGGCGGCAAGCACAATCACCGCAAAGACTGCCCAGAGCGTAATGATCGGCAGGGCATACTGGATACCGTAGAGGATCACAAAATCCCCTGCATTGGGGACATTGGGGAGGGAAAATACACCCTCCTTGACCATCGCGAGTCCGGCAAAGCCGGTGAATTTGAGGAGGACCATTGCGATGAGGTAGATGAGGAATGCGACCAGGGGTGCCCATTTGAAGTATTTGACATCCCTGATTGCCAGCACATTGTTGATCACGTGCGGAGCGCAGGCAAGCCCGACCATAAGGAGGATGGCAAACGAGAAGATATAGGGGATCGCAAATGCTCCGCTCGGCATCCAGGGCATGGCAAGGCTGGGATTGACCGAGGCGATATATTCATTGACATGGGTAAATCCCCCGGCATAGAAGATGATGATCGGCGCCATGATGAGCACGCCGCCAATTAAGATGATTGACTGGATGAGCGATGCCCAGGCAACCGCATAGAGCCCTCCAATCGCAGTATAGACCATGGTCACGGCAGTTGCGATAACGAGAGCCAGCCAGAGCGGGATCTGGAAGAGCCAGATGAGCACGATCGCAATCGCGGTATACTGCCCGACAAGGTAGATGAATGAGACGATGATCCCCGCAACTGCCGCGAGCGTCCGGAGCGCAGTCGGGCTCTGGTACCGGTGGGCAAGATAATCCTGCACCGTTACGTACCCGGCCGTCTTTGCCACATTGTGAAGTTTCACGCCAAAGAAGATGATACAGAACGCGATCGAGAGCGGGACAAAGATCTGTTCCCACATGGTTGGCCAGCCCATCTTGTATCCAAGACCGGAGACGCCGAGCAGGGACATACCGGAACAGACCGTGCCTATCATGAGGAGCACAAACATCCAGAACCCTAACGAGCGGCCGGCATTGAGGTAGTCATTGGTATTCTTGATCTTCTTTGAAGCCCAGAATCCGATCCCGAGCATGGCCAGGAAGTAGAGGGAGACAACTGCAATGGTGATGAGTTCTGCCATATCAATCATGCCCCTTGAAGGTTATTCCCCAGTAAACGAGCGCAGCTATGGCGATGATCGTGACAACGCCAAAGACGATGAGGGTGATATCGGGTAATCCGAACATAGTATCATCCAAATTTGTGCCATGCTAACATATAACACGATCGAAATGATACTGCAATCATCCGTGAGAGTTACACGTCTTCTCCAATGCATACCTTGGACCCGACTGACCCATTAAATCCGGAATAACCGGGAAAAATCCTGCCCCGGGCCGGGAAAATTTTTAGTACCGGTTCCGGTCCATGAACCGGAAGAGTCTTTTTATCCTGCATGGATCTATTCCATCCTGGAGCGTACCAGCGTGCCGGAGATCTGTCCTCACTGCGGTAAGGAATCGGTGGAAGTTTCCCCCAGATTCTGCAGCAGCTGCGGCGCCCGGATGGATGGAACTCCTCCGTACGGTTTTTTGAAATTTCCCGGAGTCTTGAACGAGCGAAAGAACGCTAACGTCGCTGGGTTCTGCTCTTCTGTGCTTCCCGGTCTCGGGCAGGTATACAATGGGGAAACGGTAAAAGGGTATCTCTTCTTTCTTCTGGCAATCCTGGGACTTTTTGTTCTTCTGATCCCCGGCCTTCTCATCTGGCTCTATGCTATGTACGATGCATACGCTATAGCGGGGAAGATGAATACGGGAGAAATGGAGGTCCGCGAGATGAAGATGACCCCGATGATTCTCTTCATTGTCTTTGCCGCTGTTGTGATCATTGGTATCCTTGCCGTGGTGATCACGCTGGTGATGGGCAACCTGATGACCCGGTTGGGTCCTCTGGGAACCACAGATTATTCCTGGATGTGTGGTAAAAAGGGTATAATCTGAACGGTGAGAAAAAAAATAAAAAACAGGTATTCCGTCTCTTTTCTCCGGAAGTTAACTGCTGATCATCCGGCCCCGGGCCCCCTCGGTAAACGAGTACCCGTTCCACATGACGCTGTCGAACTGCTGGGAAAAACCCGTCTGCTGCATCTTCCAGCCGGCAGGATATTTCAGCACCGTTGTTGACGTGTAGGCCGGACACGATTTGCCCTGCTCATCGAACGTGATGACATTCTGGTTTGAAAGGACCGTGTTTGATGAGTACGGGGTGAGACCCTCAATCCACTGGCCGTTCTTCTTTGCCGAGTACGAGATGACGAACTTGCCCGTGCTGGACTGCCGGAGGGCCTGCTGCCAGGTATCCCAGTAACAGGGCACGCCGTCAGTTGTTGTCCACGCATTGTTGTCACACCCGGGCTTGTACACTTTCGAGAAGTCTTCGGTCAGTACCAGCGGGATCACGGTCGAGTCATAGGGCTTGAGCGACGGGACCATGACGGTCTTTGCACGATAGAATCCACCGGTATCTTTTACCGTCATCGAGACCGGGTCTGACTCCTGGTTGTTCGGGTTGGTGATTTTGACTATCACGTTTGCGGGATGAGACCGGTAGTAGAGCGGATCGGGAATGTAAAAACTGCCGGCGGCAGATGCCATGGTTGCAGAAGACTGTCCGGCAAGGGAGTTGCCCAGATTGTCTCCGATCTCATCGGAATTATCCTTGATCGTCTGCTTGGCACTCTCGGGCATGGCACTGTAAATGCTCTGCGCTGCATCCAGTGCGCCTCCTGCACCCAGCTGGTCCGCCGCCACTTTAGCAACATAATCGGCACCCATACTCTGGAGATCGGCGATATTGGGAATCGTGGGCGGAATACCCAGCGAGGTTTCAGCAATGGAGAGTGCGGCTTGCAGGACCCCGGTGCAGGCAGGCGAACTGCTGCAGTCAAATGCACCGAACGTGAGGCCCTGCACGGCTACTGCTGCTATCTGGACTACGATGTTGTTGATCTGTGCCCAGGCGGCCGAGACCGAGTTGGTCACGGCCTTTAAGGCCATGAACATGCCCTTGATGATATCCCAGACCGTGTCATACCAGTGGCTTTCTGCGGGATCTGCATAGAAATGGTAGCCCGGCTCACTCCCGCCATACATGCAGCAGAATTGAACATTAGCCGAATCCATCATCGTGTTACCCGTGACCGGTGCTGAACAGTACGGCGGGGGTGCTACGGTAACAAAATGAGCGCGGGAGACCAGTGCCCCGTTCTGGTCGGTGCGGATCCAGTCCGGTATGAGCAGGGTCATGTAGAATGAGGTGATCTGGGCAGACGGGGGTTTGATGAGTATCTCGGACTTCACATCACCCGGACTGTCAGCCGGGCAGGGTTGCGGGCGTTTGACCGTCACGGTCACGGGAACTGCGGGAATACCGGCAGTCCCGTTCTTTGCGATCGGGACGATGCGCACATAATAAGTCTGGTCCTGTTCAGAGATCATCGATCCCAGGGGCGAGGATGGGGCAGAGAATGCAGCAGACTCGCTCAGGATGATATTCCGGTTGGGATACCCCAGGTCTTTCTCGGTGAGTTCCCCGACTGCAATCTGTGCAAAACTCTTTGGTACAGGAACCGGGACCGGGCCGATCATCAGGGACGAATACCAGAAGCCGGTGCCGGTGAACGGGATGGTGGCGAGTTCCATGGGTTTTCCCTGGCCTGGCAGGGTCTGGTCAAGTTTGACGGTGCCGGTATAGTAGGAGGGATTTGCCGGGTTGTGATTGGCGATGGGGGCAAAGTTCAGGGTGAAGTAATGGAAGCCGTCCTGATCCAGGTACACATCCTTTGCAGGCCCGGATGCAACAAGCCCGGCCACATACGGGTTCTGCCATTCAGAGGCATTGTCATTAAACGGGTTGCGCGAGACCTGGTAAAAAGCGGTTATATCCTTATCTGAGGTAGTGTAAAGATTCAACTGTAAATTCGACAACCCTGACTCTAATCGATCA
>JBAXDE010000069.1:0-8469 GCA_037141115.1 Methanomicrobiales archaeon
AATTACGAAAAAAGATTGTTGGGACTTCTGTGGGGGGATCTGGTCAGTAACGAATCAATTTTTATTAGAGAAAATAAATGACCGCTTGAAATCAGCAATGGAATCTGATACGCCAAAGCAACCAGTTGTTCAATTTGAGGGTAGTTCCCCACAACCAGACGCTGGAGATACTGAAGAAATTATTACTTCGGAAGAAGAGTATGAAGGATACTATATAATTAAAGCAATTTTAACAGAAACCATCGATCCTTCACGAGTCATAATGCGCGATGCAAAGTCTTATTGTGCCATATTATTTGATGACAACAACCGAAAACCAATTTGCCGGTTTTATTTCAATACTAAGCAAAAATTTATTGGTGTATTTGACAATGAGACCCGGACGGAAAATAAAATTCCGATCAACAATCTGAACGAATTGTTCAAAATGGCCGATCATTTTAAGAAAGTTATTGCGATGTACGAGCCAAAAAACCGGAGAAAACTCCGATCTAAATTCCTTTTTTGAATATATGGTATCTCAAAATCAAGATCCGATTTGCAAACTAAAATTGAGATCCGGTTCAAAAAAAAAATCGCGATCGCTCTCCCACCAAAAATTTTTCAATCGACCCTCCAACCCCCGCTCACATTTTTTCAATCGACCCTTGACTTCAAGAGCCGTACCTTCACGCCGTAGAAAATATTTTGTTGTCAGTTGTACATACATTTTGCCGGATAATTATCCGACAATCGGCTCATTAACTGACACCCCATGTACGCGATTGAAAATTTTTCAGCAGAGTCGGACATGAAAATGTGAATCGCGAAACGAAAAGAGTTGAACCAAAACATGCCAAAATGTTCAAAAACTATGCACAAAAAATGCGCTACCGGGTCCCGCCCAAACTACTCAGGCTCGCACAAGAAAAGTTCCGGCCAATGCATTAGAAAAAGGATTCCGGCAAATCCCCCACAACCCTATCGTTCAAATCTGCCGGGCCAGAGTTTCGAAAAACTCCTCATTTGCATGCCGCTCAATCCACGGCCGGTGCCCGCACTTCTTCAAAAGGATGAACTTGAAATCCGAAAGTTCCCGGGTGAGGGGTTCCTTCACCCCTTGAGCCGGATGGGGATCGTAATCCCCGTGAATCGCCACCACCGGGCATGTGATCGAATGCGCCATCCGGAGGAGAACCTGGCTCCGCCGCATTTCCGCTGCCTCGTCCCAGACATTCTTAAAGATATCATACTGGCAGTGGAACGCCTCACTATCGAGCGAGATGGGATCGTAAGCATCCGCAATCGCCAGCACGCAGCCCAGCTTTCCCAGCAGGGCATTCTTGTCGGGAGCGGAGGGATCGTCAATCTGTGCAAGCAGTGCCTGCGCTTCAGCACGATCCTTCGCTTTGAGCCGGTCAAGCCGGGTCTTGGTGACGGAAACTGCGTAGCGCTCCTCAAAGGGGGCACTGTTGATCAGGATCAGCTTGCTGACAAGAGCGGGATACCGTGCAGCAACCATCCACGAGAGAAAAGCCCCCCAGGAAAACCCGATGAGCGTTACCGGGACCTTGCCATGCTCCACCAGGACTGCCCTAAGCTCCTGGATCTGCCCTTCAAGGGTCGTCTCGGTCTGGAAGGGTTCGAGCACACATTTTACCTGGGAAAGTTCCCGTGCCACGTGTGCCACTTCACCGGGAGCGCCCGGCCCCCCGTGAATAACGGCAACCGGATAGGGTCCCGGTCCCCATTGACGTACCGGTCTCATACTGTACCGGTTATTCCCGGGAAGTAAATAGTATTCCGAAATTACCGGGCAGAAATGAGCCGGCCACAAAAGAACCGGGCAGAAAAAGTGAGTAGGGGAAACCTGTTTTTATCCGGTCCCTTACCGGGCCTTCTTCATCAGGGCAAGCAAGCCCGAAAGGATCTGGACAGGTGTCGGGGGATTGCCCGGAATCTTCAGGTCAACCGGGAAGATTTTGTCCGCACCGCCAAGGACAGCGTAGGTTCCGGCAAAGATGCCACCGGTGCACGCATCATCTCCCACCGCCACGACAAATTTGGGAGACGGCATGGCATCGTAGGTCTTCTTTGCAGCGATTGCCATGTTGTGCGTCACGGCACCGGTCACGAGCAGGAGATCGGCATGACGGGGGGAGGCGACGAAGGTGATGCCGAACCGTTCCACATCATAAAACGGGTTATTGAGATTGTTGATCTCTATTTCCGTGGCATTGTCGCTGCCGGTATCCAGTTCGCGGATCGCCAGGCTACGGCCAAAGACTGTATCGATCGCGGTCCTGATCTCGCGGCCGATTGCCTCAACTTCATCATCCCGGACCGGCGCCTCTTCGGTCACTTTCTTTTTTAAGAGACAGGTTAATGCGTTTACCATTCTGTTCGCCTCACAGGTCCGTCCCCGCGTACGAGAGATTCAGGCTCTTGTTGATGACCGGAAAATCCGGGACAATATTTCCCTGCACCGCATGCTCGATTGCCAGCCAGTTACAGAACGATGCCGTCCGGACCTTGTACCGCTCTATAACGCCGCCCTTGATCCAGACCCAGCAGAGATTCTGGCCACGGGCTGATTCAACCATTGCAAGCGTGTACCCGTCACGGACCGGGGCGTCGGACCTGATATCACCCTCAGGGATGGCAGCAATCAGCCGTTCGATCAGGTCAAATGAGTCCATGACTTCTGAAGCCTTGATGGTAAACCGGGAGAGCACGTCCCCGTCCCGGAGGCGCTGCGGTTTTGGTGCGAACTGCTCATAGATACCGTACGGGTGGTTCACCCGGACATCGACTTTCCCGCCCGAGGCCCGTGCTGCCGGGCCGGTGATATTGAGCGGGCGCAGCAGTGCCGGGCGAATAACACCGGTTGTTGCGAACCGGTCGATCACCGATGCCGTGGAAAGAACAATCTTCAGGCCAACCTTGTACCGGTTCCGCATCTGGTGAACAAATGCGGCCAGCTCATCAAGCGGTGCTTTTGAGATATCCCGGTTCATCCCGCCAATCGAGACCATTCCCCGCAGGAAGCGTGAACCGGTCAGGAGGTCATTCTCGCGGAAACATTCCTCGCGCAGCACCGAGAACTGGTTGGCCCCTAAGGGGAATGCCACATCGACCAGCATTCCGGCCTGGTCCCCGAGATGCGAACAGATACGTTCGAGTTCCATGAGGATCGTCCGCAGGTACCATGCCCGTTCGGGAACCTGTACCTGCGATATCCGCTCAACGGCCATGCAGAAAGCCGTTGCATTTGCAACCGATTCATCACCGCTCACCGCTTCGGCAATCCTCACGCATTCCTGCGGGGACTTCCCCTCCGCCAGTTTCTCGATGCCCCGGTGCTTGTAGAACATCCGGACTTCAAGATTGAAGATCGTCTCCCCGATCACGCTGAACCGGAAATGCCCGGGCTCGATGATCCCCGCATGCACCGGGCCAACCGGCACCTGGTACACTCCCTCCCCGCCCACTTGCCGGAACGGGTACTCATCAGCAGGGTCAACGCTCTCCCGGGTGACAACCGGTGAATTCTTAAACGCTTTTTTCAGCGGGTGGAAACCCTCCGGATACATCTCGTGCAGGAAGAGCCGCCGGGTATCAAAAGCCCCGGTAAACTCAACACCGAACCCGTCCCGGCATTCCCGTTCAAACCAGGATGCGGAAGGATAGAGATCGGCAATCGATGTTGCAGGTCCGTTACTGTCCCGGACCAGTACCAGGATGCTGGTCCTCCGTTCAAACACGTAAAAGAGCGTCCGGGCTGTATCTTTTGTGAAGCCTTCGCAACAGAAGAGACTGATGAGGACGAACTTGTTGGCAGCCAGGTGAGTTACCGCTGATTCAAATTCCGGTTCTTCGATGCGCACGTACTGCTCGTTATTGGATCCGGCCCTGATCCGGTCCTGCAGAAGATCCCTGCCCAGGAATTCTTCTGCCGCCCGGATCCCGATATCCATATCTGACGTCATGAGAATTTCAGCTCCGTTACAATCTGGTTGAGGAACTCCATGCCCTGCGCCGGGAGGAAGATCCCGATTATGAGGAGGAGTGCCAGCAGGAAGATGATGGGAACTTTCATGCTCGCAGGTGCCCGGTAGGGTTCGAGATCCGGGGGGGTATCCGGTTCAGATACATGGGTGAAACTGGTAATCACAAAGTATCCCAGTCCCCCCGCAGCAATGAACAGCAGGACGATCATCACGCAGAGTGCCCATAACGAGACCGTCCCCAGCTGCAGCATTATGAAGAATTCGGTGAAGAAGATGGGAAACGGAGGCATGCCGATGATCGCAAGCCCGCCGAGAATAATTCCCCATGCGGCAAGAGGCTGGTACCGGAAGACATCTTTGATCTCATCGGCCGCATCGCTCGAGAACCGGCTCCGGTACTGGCGGTGCAGGATGCCCGAAGAGAAGAACAGGGATGCCTTTGTCAGGGAATGCGCCAGGATATGGAAGAGCACCCAGAACAGGGCAACCGGTGTCGAGATGGCAAGACCCACCAGCAGGATTCCCATATTCTCGATACTCGAGAAGGCCACCATCTTTTTGAGATTTTTCTGGGGGAGCATCGAGAACGCAGCAATGCCGATCGTAAGAAGACCAAACACCGCGAGCAGAGGTGCAATGGTAGCAAGGGCCGTTGTCTGGTGAACGAGTGCATACATGCGGATGATCCCGTAGATACCCACGTTCAGCAGGATGCCCGAGAGAATGGCACTGACCGCAGACGGGGCTTTGGCATGGGCTTCGGGCAGCCAGGTATGGAACGGGAAGATTCCGGACTTTGCCGCAAACCCGATGAAGACGAGCACAAAGGACGCGATCATCATACCCGGGGAGAACGTTGCGGCATGCTGCATGAGCACGGTCCAGTTCAGGGTGCCGGTGCCAAGGCTTACCCGGGATATCTCGAAGAGGAAGATGAACCCGACAAAGGCAAAGAGCATGGAGACGGATGCAATGAAAATATACTTGATCGCAGCCTCGATGTTGTCCCGTGCTGCCAGGATGGCAATAAGCATTGCAGAGATGATGGTGGTCATCTCGGCAAAGATCCAGAAGAGTGCGAGATTGTCCGAGATGAATGCAAGAACGATGACAAGGAGGAGCAGGACCCAGGCCATGTAGAAGAGCTTGAGACTGCTCTTCTCCAGTTCCCCGCTTTCTAACAGCCCTTCGACATACCCGCGGGAATAAACCGCAGCACACGTAAAAATGACCGTGGCAATGAGCACTTCAAAGATCCCGAAATGATCGATAAAGAAGTACTCGCCGCCAACAAGGAACGAGACCACTGGCACCTGCCGGAACAGCACAAGATAGGAAGCGAGCGCGGTAAAGATCACGGCCTGAGCGATACAGACCGTGTTCATCCGGTGGTGGTTGTGGGTGGCTGCTATGATGGCAAGTGCGACAACCGATACCAGCACAAATGCAATAAGGATCATGATTCTTCCTCCGTCTCGTCCAGGAGATGGAAACGGTGGAGACGCTTGTGATAATCCTCAAGGGTCGAGTCGATACCCACCGATAAGATGGTCGTCAGGATTACGAGGATGATAAGATCGATGATGATCAAAAACTCGATGATGAACGGGAGCTCGGTAACAAACATACCAAAGAGGAGCACACCATTTTCCATTGAGAGAAATCCAAGAACTTTTGTGATCGTCCGCTTCCGGGAAAATGTCACCATCATGCCCATGAGCATCAGCGATAATCCCAGGACTGCGCCAAAGAAGAAAAGACTCTCCCGGGCCGGGGTCCCCTTCATGATCTGCGAAAGCGCCATGTAGATGACCAGCAGCAGGGCCATGGAGAGGATGAGAGACGTGGTGGGACTTAAGAAATGGAACTCGATGTCCCTCTTGATCCGGATCTTTTCCTGGATGGTTGCAATGAAGTACGGGATGATGATGACTTTGCTGATTAACGTAATCACCGCTATTGCGAGAAGAATGACGGATCCCTCAAGCGCATAGAGTGCAAGAGCGATACCGACAAGGGTGAGACTCTGGAGGGAGTAGACCGAGACTACCGTGAGCAGGTTTCGCGTTGAGATGATATACGCGGCAGTGATGATGATGCAGACAAGGAGGATCCTGATGATCCCTTCTATGGTTGCCTGGTCGATCATGAGAACACCTCGATGATGATGATTAACGTCGAGAAGAAGAATGCCATGGCAAAGAGACTGGGGAGCTGGAAGAACCGTTTCTTGGCCATTGAGGATTCAAAGAGCCCGATTACACCGGCCAGGATCGAGCCTTTTACCACGAATGCAATCACGGCAACGAGAACTCCGGCACGGGTGAGGGTAGTTGCAAGCCCGAAGGGGATGATCAGGTTGATGAGGAGCGCCATAAGCACGGTCATCTTGACCGCTGCCGAGAGTTCCAGCAGGGCTAAGTTCCTGCCCGACTGTTCGAGGATCATCCCCTCATGGATCATGGTGAGTTCGAGATGCGTCTCGGGATTATCAACCGGTATCCGGGATGTCTCGACTATAATGATGATGAACAGCGAGATTGCGATCAGGATCAGGGTCGATATTGCAGGTGGCCCGGCAGAGGCTGACCGGGCAAACATGCCAAAGATATTGAGGGTCTTAAAGACGAACGCAAGCGCAGCAAAGACGATGATGGTCGTTGGTTCGATGATGGATGAGATGCTCATCTCCCGCGAACTGCCCATACCTCCAAAGGAACTGCCGGCATCGAGACCCGCAAGTGCCATGAAGAACCGGGCCAGTGCAAGCAGGGACAAAAAGAGGATGATGTTGCCGATTCCCCCGAACGGCTCGGGGACAAAGACCAGCGGGACAAAGAGAGCAGCAACGAGAATTGCAGCCATCGTGACGAGCGGGGTGACCCGCATGATCCGGGAGGAGTTGGGGGAGTAGATGACCTCTTTTTTCAGGAGTTTTAGTAAGGTAAAGTACGTCTGGAAGAGAGACGGACCCTTCCGTCCCTGGGTCCAGGCCTTGATCTTCTTTATCAGGCTGACAAAGAGGGGCGAGACTGCGATGACAACAACCGTATTGATCACAAGATAGAGGAAAAAATCCAGGTTCATGCAAACCACCCGAGGAAGATGATCAGGGCTATGACCGTGATGAAGACATAGAGAAGATAGGTATCAAGGCACCCGTTCTGGAAGCGGGAGATACGATAGGCAACGAGGAGGGAATATTTAGCTATGGGGTTATAGAGGTATTCCTCAAAAACTTTTAAGAGACGGATCTCCCCGTAACCCTCTTTAAAGTGGCAGCTCTTCTGGTCAAAGAAGGTCCGCTCACTGGTAGTCCGGGTGCGGTAGATGGCCGAGAAGATGATATCGAGAGGTTCAGAGAACCCGTGACCACTATATTCCGCTGATGCCTGCTGCGAGAGCGTCCCGCATCCCCAGGTCTCGCTCACCCGCACTTCGCACGAAGCGGTGAAATACAGGACGGCGTACGTGAGAGTTGCCATCCCTATGAGGAGCAGGCTGACGAGCAGCATATCCGGCAGGGGAACGGCAAAACCAACCATGGCAAAGATCTGGAGGGCGCAGACTCCCAGAAATATACAGGCTACCGCAAGGATGGCTGGCCCTATCAACATGAGGCGGGGGACTTCCCGGGCAGCAGCGCTCTCAGGAGAACGCGGCAGAGCAAGGAAGATCGAGCCAAATGCCTTGACAAAACACGCTGCGGAAAGCGCACTGGTCAGGGCAAAAAGGGCAAGGCAGATGAACAGGAGTACCTTAAACAGCGGCTCTACTTCTGCAACGGAAGTAAAGAACGAGATGAAGATCAGGAGCTCGCTGGCAAACCCGTTTAAGGGGGGGAGTGCAGCGATTGAGACTGCGCCCACAAAGAAGAGTGCAGAGGTGACCGGCATCCGGTGGGCCAGTCCACCCATGTGCTCGATATCCCGCGTATGGGTGGCAGATACAACCGAACCCGCAGTGAGGAAGAGGAGACTCTTGAACATGGCATGGTTTAAGGAGTGGAAAAGGGCCCCGAGCAGGCTGAGGATTGCAAGGAGGGGAAGATTACTGGCAGTAAAGATCACTGACAGGCCAATGCCCATAAAGATGATCCCGATATTCTCGATGCTCGAATAGGCGAGCATGCCCTTGACGTCATGCTCTTTTAATGCATAGATGATGCCAAGCACCGCCGATGCCGTACCTGCGGCAAGGATCAGCACCCCCCACCAGAGATCCGGGGTGAAGACATTCAGCAGGAACCGGACAAGACCATAGACTGCGATCTTGAGCATCACGCCGGACATGAGAGCGGAGATTGGTGACGGGCTTGCCGGGTGGGCATAGGGCAGCCACTTGTGGAACGGGATGATTCCTGCCTTGATGGAGAAACCCACAAAAAGCAGGAGAAATGCAACCGTGACCAGAGGAGTTGATGCGACGTATCCTCTCGAAAAACACGGGTCAGCTTTGAGAACAACCCCGTCGTCTCACT
>JBAXDE010000070.1:0-8468 GCA_037141115.1 Methanomicrobiales archaeon
AAGTGTATATATTTACTAAAATATCGATCTTTCCCTTAGTTTTTGAGGGGATACGCGGCTGCTTCTGAAAAACGGTTTGACCCGGCACCCAACACTTCAGGGGCACTCGTGACATTGGCAGCATATCCGTCAGCAACCCCTTTGGATGCATAGGAAATGGATTGCTGCACCGCCATGCGGGGAACTGCATTCATGCTGCTGCGCATGACGCTGTCAGCACCAAAGAGTGGTGACATGATGCCGATGATCAGGGAACCGAACGCAACGATCCCGAACAATGATGCATATTTCAGCAGGAGGGAACGCACATTGGAGTGACGGGGGGCTACAATGAGGAGCTGGTTGGTGATCGAATAGAGTTTGACTTCCCGCCCCTTGACACTGTATTTTGTCTCTGCCACGTTGAGCAGTCCGGCATCGAGCAGGTTCTCCACATGGTACTTTGCCGTAGTCATGGGGATGGCGAGCCGGTCCGTGATGTCGGTTAAGCTCTTCTGACCTTCGGAAAGGAGTTTGAGGATGTCACTGGCCGTCTGGCTGCCCATAGCTTTTGCTATCTTCTGTGCCCGTTCATCGCCAGGTTCCAGGAGAACAACATCATTAGCCATGGTAATCCTTTTTAGTCCGTCTTTTAAGGTCAGCCCTGCAGGGCAGCAATGATCCGTTCACGCCCGACTTTCAAGGCCAGGTCAACCTGGGCAGCATCCGGGCCTCCGCCCTGTGCCATCGTAGGTTTGCCGCCGCCTTTTCCACCCAGCAGGCTACAGACCTGCCCGATAATATCGCCGGCGTTTACCCGGGGTTCTCCGGAAGCGAGTACTACTCTGACTGTCTCGCCAACACCTGCGAGAAGGGCGATCCCGCCTTTTTCTGAGATCGCAGTAGCCAGCTGGGAGAGTTCCTTCTGGGGGAGATCGATGCGCTTGATAACAACCGGTACACCGTCAATTGTTTCAGCAACAAGGGACTGCATCTCCAGCTCAACTACCTTTGAGCTCATACGTTCGATCTCTTTCTTCTGGTCTTTCCATTCCGAGAAGAAGCGGTTTACGGTAACCGGCAGGTTGTCCGGTTGCACCGAGAGGGCTTCAGCAGAGGAAGTGACGAGCTGTTCGAGATGCTGCATATAGTAGACCGCTGCAATACCCGCGGTAAATTCGATCCGCTCGATACCGTCCTGGATATGCTCCACCCGGATGATCTTGACGACCCCGACTTCACCGGTGCTCCGGCAGTGCGTACCCGCACAGGCCTCAATATCGCCCGAGACTTTGACGATACGGAGATCCCTGCCGGGCGGTACCCCACCCTGGTACAGGGAGAACCCGTACTTCTGTTCGGCCTTGGTCCGGTCCATGGTAGAGATCTCAACCGGCTGGTTTGCCATGATGATGCGGTTTGCCACCGTCTCGATCTTCCGGAGTTCATCGGGCGTGATATGCTTGAAATGCCGGAGGTCCATGCGGGAACTTTCGGCTCCCTTCTGGGCGCCAGCCTGGTGAATGTGTGCACCGAGCACTTCCTTTGCTGCATGGAGAATCACGTGGGTGGCCGTGTGGTGGCGCATGAGCGACCAGCGCCGTTCCTCGTCCACCATGCCTTTGACCCGGTCGCCCCGCTGCAGGATGCCGCCGCTGATGTGGTGGAGAATTACTTCTCCGACTTTTATCACATCATCGACCCTGACCATGCTCTCGGAGCTCACCATAGTCCCGGTATCTGCGGGCTGTCCGCCGCCTTCCGGATAAAAGAGGGTCTGGTCCGTGACTGCGTAACCGTCAAAGAAGTCCAGTACAACTGCTTCGAACTCGATATCGGATGACTGCTCGTAGTACAGCTTCTTGGTCGGGGGGAGAACCTGCACCCGCTCATCATACTTTGCCCTGGTATCAACTTCTGCTTCCTTCTTTGACTCGGAATGCATGTCGGCAACCATGGAGTAGAAGTTGTCGGGCAGGTCAACGACAGCGCCTTCCCTGGTGGCGATATCCTTGATCATCTCGGGCTGGATGCCATGCGAATCGTACAGGGTGATGATCTCGCTGAGAGGCACCCGCTGGCTCTTGGCCTTGTACGTCTTTGCGATCTTCTGGACAATCCTGGTCCCGCGTTCGAGCGTTGATGCATACTTCTCGGTCTCGCGTTCGGCTATCTCGCGGACAACGCCGATATCCTGCTCGAACTTCTTCATGCCGATGATGCGGGTCTGCTGTTCGATCAGGTCCGCCAGCGGCTCTTCGATCTTGAGATCGGTCATCATCCGAAGGGTTCTCCGGATAACGAGCCGGGCAAGGTATCCTTCCCGCACATTGGAGGGCACGATACAGTCGCCGAGCATATACGCAAGGCACCGGGTGTGATCCACGGTTGCGTAGACTTTCTCCATCGGTGAAATGATGCGATCGAGTTTCTCGGGTGAGATATCAATGGCTGCGGCCACTTTCTTCCTGAGCTGGAAGAGGTTGGTGCCGGAGATATCCATCAGGCCGGCGAATTTTGCATTGAGCGAAAGGATACGGGTGTAATCCTTGTTGTCGAGCATGTGGGAGAGGCCGGCAGCGCTCATCACGTGGCTGACCATCTCGGGGAAGACCGCATCGTAGATTGTGGGCGAGCCCTTCGATGCCCAGACCAGGCGTTCGAGGCCATAGCCGGTATCGACAATACGGAGTTTCATCGGGTAGTACATCTCGCCTTTGAGATCGTATCCCGGCTGGTCGGTCTTCTTCCGGCCAAGGCTCATGAAGACGAGCGTGGCAATCTCGAGTCCTCCGATGAGGACTTCAACGCTAGGGCCGGCATTCCCGCCGCCGATCCACGGGCTCTCCTTGAAGGTGACTTTGTTGAGGTCCCCCCCAATGGATGAGATGAACTGGTCGCAGAGCTCAACGGTCCGGTCCTTCCAGTAGATCTCCTCATTGGGGGTATTGAAGGCGTGGTGCGCCATCATCTCAAAGGTGGTGAGATGCCGTCCCGACCGGCCAACCGAATCGAGATCATTGAGCCGGATGCAGGGCTGGGAGATCGTGAGCGGGTTGGCCGGCGGGGGAACAATGCCGCTGGTCACAAACGGCTGGAAATCCGCGATCGATGCGATGGTTAAGTAAATATCGTCGCGCCATCGTGCGGCTACCGGGTAGCGTTCGATCCGGGTGTGCCCGTTCTTCTCAAAAAATGAGAGATAGGCCTCACGCATGGAGTCGAGGTTGTGTGTCTTGAATATCGGTTCTCCGATAAAGTTATAGGGTTCGCAGGGCGCATCGCCGCAGATCTCCCGTGCACTGTCCCGTGTCCAGAAGGCAGACCCGCAAGCCTTGCAGATCTTGCGGACCATTCCCTGTTCTTTAAAATAATCCAGCTGGTATTCCTCTTCGAGCATTAAACGCACGTCCATTGAAATTTATGCCGGATACTCCGGAAAGAAGCCAGGCCGATACTCAGATAATTGCCAGAAATAACCGCTCCGGATTGAGCGGTAAGAATTCCCGGCAGGATTGGGGTCTGAACCCGGTGGCCTGTCTTTTAATCATTCATTACAGATTTGAACCGGCAAGCAAAAAGAATTACCTGTAACGGCCTGATCGTTTTTCCGGATGTTCTCGACAAGCCGGGAGATGTGAAAGGGCAGGGTGTAATCAATTCCTGGTACGTGGCCGATATCACCAGGTTTGTTCCTGCTACTCTGACTCCCGTTCCCAAGGCAGTACCAACCGTCATCCTCACTACGGTTCCTACGTTCGATTACAGCTCCGACAGTAGCAGGGGAGGTGGCTACTGAAACATTTTTCTGATACACGACGACCGCAAATTCCGGTGGTATTATAGAATATCTCTTCTGAATAAAACCGGGCCGGCTGAGTAATCTCTCGATGGTTCACAGACCGTTGGCAAAGCTGTGTCGTTTTGAGCAGGATTATCCCACGCGGGAAGAATTTCCGCTTGTGATTTATCTCCCTTTATTTTCCAGCGATCCTGGTACCACTCATCAACCGGTCTGGCGAGATTCGCGCCGATGGCGATTCGTACCGCGAGCAGGTGCCAGCAGGTCCGGCCCCGGTACAGGAAATCCCGGCAGGTGCAGAAATCCTCATCTACTACATATTCCGCGGTCCTGCCCTCAACCACAAAAAAATCCAGGTACTTTTTGACTTTGCCGGCATCGATGGCAGAGAGCGCCTTCTTGCCCCGGGCTCCAAAAACCACCTCAATCTCCTCGCGCAAAGCTGCGTCCAGAGTATTTTTCTCTTTGATCCGGTCCCAGAGATCACTCATGGGATGGAACGGATCTGTGGTGTGTCTTCGATATACTGCCAGCCATTCCGGGCTGCAAGGCGGCGCATGGCCGGGGCTTCGAGTGCGTAATGGGTTGCCTCAATGCAGGGCAAAGGCGAGGCGCGGGCAACCGAATGTTTGAGTTCAGCGGACAGAAAGGCATCCGCCCCGGCCTCTTTTGCCTCCGCAAGAAATGCGGGATCAAATCCGCTGCCGGCAACAATGGCAAGCCGTGAGAACTTTGTGAGTTCCCCCCAGATCCGGATATTGCCCCCAAGGCGCCGGGCCAGTTCCTCAATCGTAAGGGAGCAGCTGCCGATGAGACCGAGCGTGAGCGGAATGCGATCTTCCAGCGAGAGAAGTTCTGCCAGGGCATCGTTCACGCCTTCCGGGGCATGATCGAAATTCGTGTGCATCACATAGAGATTCATATCTGCAGTGAGAAACTGGCGCATAAGTGACGCGATGGGACCGGTGAGTGTGGTGAGAGGCGTCCATAACGGCGTGTGGTGGACCACGAGCATATCTGCCCCGGCCCCTACTGCCCGGCTGACCACAGAGGCAGTTGCGTCCAGGGCACAACAGACCGTACTGATCTCCGTCCGGCCTTCAATGATCAGGCCGATTCTTCCGCTGTCAAACTCCTCGGCCAGATCGGGCGGAGCGAGACGTTCCATCCCGTCCGTGAAAGCACGCAGATGCATACAGGTAATGGGGGGCCGGGGGATAAAAATTTAATATTACTGTTAGTAATAGCGATTGTTTTAAGTATACATCAAAACATATTTCAGATTATGCACAAGACCATCAGCCAGATCAATGAGCGGATCCGTGGCGGCAGTGCGCGTGTGGTTACCGCAGAAGAGATGCCCGCTATCGTTGCCGAACTTGGTGAAGAAGGGGCATTAAAAGAAGTGGATGTTGTCACAACCGGTACCTTTGGTGCCATGTGCTCGTCCGGCGCTTTTTTTAATTTCGGCCATGCGGAACCGCCAATCCGGATGGAACGTATCTGGCTGAATAATGTCGAAGCCTATGGAGGTCTTGCAGCGGTCGACACGTATATCGGCGCAACGCAGCAGTCCGATACCCGCGAGGATGAGTACGGCGGGGCCCATGTGCTCGAAGATCTGGTGGCGGGAAAATCGGTGGAACTCCGGGCAAGTTCACGGGGCACGGACTGCTACCCGCGCCGGACGATCACCACCGAACTGCTGCTGGAGAACTTAAACCAGGCCACCATGTGCAATCCGCGCAATGCCTACCAGCGCTACAATGCAGCCACCAATACCACCGACCGCACCCTTCATACCTACATGGGAACCCTGCTCCCCGGCTGCGGCAATGTCTCGTACTCGGGCGCGGGCCTGCTCAACCCGATCTCGAATGATCCGAACTTCCGGCTCATTGGCAGTGGTGTGCCTATCTTCCTGTGCGGTGCGCAGGGCATGGTCGTGGGCGAGGGAACCCAGCACTCACCCGCGGGAGGTTTTGGCACACTGATGGTGACCGGCGATATGAAACAGATGTCGCAGGACTACATGCGGGCTGCGACCATGAAAGGTTACGGGGTCACGTTATACGTGGGCCTCGGCATCCCCCTGCCGGTGCTTGACCTTGACGTGGTGCGGGCAACGGCCGTCCGTGACGAAGATATCAGTGTCGATCTGCTGGATTATGCGGTGCCGAGCCGGAGCCGGCCCGTGCTCCGCAAGGTGAATTATGCAGAACTGCGCAGCGGTTCGATCGAACTCAATGGCGAAGAGGTGAAGACCTCGTCCCTCTCCAGTTTCCGCAGGGCCCGGCAGGTTGCGGCAGAGCTCAAAGGGTGGGTGGGACAGGGTAAGATGCAGCTGGCCCTGCCCACGCGCCCGATCAATGCCAAAAAAGCATCCCGGCCCATGCACCAGACCACGAAAGGTCCCCGTGTGCTCGATATCATGGACCGGAAAGTGGTCAGCATCCGGGAAGACGAGGAGATCAAGACCGCGGCAAAGAAACTGCTCAAGGGCGAGACCAATCATCTGCCGGTCATCAACGGGAACAATGTTTTAGTCGGCATTGTCACTACCTTTGATATCTCCAAGGCTGTGGCAAACCCCGGCAAAGCACACCTGGTCAAGGACATCATGAAGACCAAAGTTATCACGGCAAAACCCGATGAGGCAATCGACATCGCGGTCCAGAAACTCGAGCAGTATAATATCAGTGCACTCCCGGTTGTGGATGCCGAACACAAGGTGCTGGGAATCCTGACTGCCATGAATCTCGGGAAACTCTTTGGCGGGAGGTGGCTGAAATGAAACTGCTGGTTACCTTCTCACGCGGAAAAGGCCGCAAGCCAATCATCGCCCAGGTGGTCCGGGATACGGGAGTGCTCATCAATGTGGAACGCGCTCTTATTGACTCTTCAGAAGGAGAAGCGCTCATCGATGTACCGGATGAACAGTGCCAGCTTGTCCGCGATACGATGATCAGTCTTGGCGCGACGGTTCATATTCTCGAATATGGCGTGAGCCTGAACGAGAGCGAATGTGTTGACTGCGGGGCCTGCATCAGCATCTGCCCCCGCGAGGTCTTCTCGTTCGATCCTGACTGGAAACTCAGCCTTGATGAGAAGAAGTGCGTGCTCTGCGGCAAGTGTGTTGATGCCTGCCCGTCCCATGCCCTCACGTTACCCGTATGATCCGCGAGCGTTTCTCGTACCGGCAGACATTCGCCACCATTCTTGCCGATACGCCGGGACATATTGAGGCGGCTAAATACGGGATGCTGGCAGCACGACAGGTGCTGGAAGCGTATATTGCCCGGGATCCTTTTTTTTCCACAACGTTCGATCCCTACCAGCCGGACTCTGATGAATTAATTATCACCCGGATGACTGACGCTACGCGGGCTGCGGGAGTCGGACCGATGGCTTCTGTTGCGGGGGCGATTGCGTGGGCTGGAATTGAGGCGATGCAGGATGCCGGTGCAGTCTTTGGCGTGATTGACAATGGCGGGGATATCGCACTTGTCTCTGACCGGGACATCCGGGTCGGTGTGCATGCCGGTGAGGCTGCTCTCTCCAACCAGATCGCGTTTGTTGTGCCACCGCAGGATTCTGTGCTGGGCATCTGCACATCCTCGGCAACGGTCGGGCCGTCAATATCTTTTGGCGTGGCTGATGCAGTGACGATCTTCTCGCGCAATGTGGCACTGGCCGATGCATGGGCAACTGCGGTCTGCAATGAGATCCGGCCGGATGATGTATCAGTACTTGACCGGGTCAACCCGAATGATGTACGGGGGATCTTTGCTGTTATGGGAGACCGGCATGTCCGGTGGGGAGATCTGCCACCGCTGGTTCGTGCGGAGGTTGATGAACGATTGATCAGTGCGGGAGACCGGTAGAGTTGGGGGAAAAATTGAAATTGGCTTAATTTTTTTTATCGAATCTCACAAAAAAATTTTCAACGGGCCCTGCTCAAAAAATTTTCATCAGGTTTTTCATCGGATTTTGATACAGAAAATTTTGCCCGGTAAAAATCGCCGTGTTTATCTATATCCGGCAAATCTCTGCGGCAGCTCAGGTACGGTATTTTTTTCATTTTTCAATGAGGATGAACCCCGCCGCGGATCAATGACAAAAAATAAAAATGCACGAAACTTTTTTTGCCCCTCAGTGCCTCGAAGAAATCCTGATGCGAGGAACAGGGTAATTTTATTTTTTGCTTCGGGTGCGAACTCACGTTCAATCGCGTTTAAACAGAGCAAAAATTTTCAACCGGATCTTATGGAAAAATGAGGCACCGGATCCCGGATAAAATTGGGTGCGGATCCTAGTCGTACGTCCTGTATTCCATCCCTCACATTTCACCTTAGGTACTGACGTAATTTTTCCCAAATTCTCACTATATATTAGTGCAGATCCGGCCTCTCAACAAACCTGTCACAGGTAACTTACCCGTCACGGGTATCCGACCCGTCACAGGTCAGGTTACCTGTCTCAATATCCCTGAATATCTCCTACGGAGCCTACACCCTCTCCGACGTGAACCCCGTCCGGAAAACAGGGGTTCCTTTCGATCACCCCCACTCCAGCCTGATCGTAAGCGAGATCGGCCATCCAATTGAGCCTAATTGCGCACATTGGACCTTTTGACGTATCCCCTCCAAAACTAAGGGAAAGATCGATATTTTAGTAAATATATACA
>JBAXDE010000071.1:0-8309 GCA_037141115.1 Methanomicrobiales archaeon
GGTATAATTGGTGTAATTGACAGGAACCGCCAGCTCATGGATGGCGGAAAGATCAGGGACTCACTCGCCATGATGGATGAGCGGGGCAGTGGAGAAGGTGCCGGTTATGTCGCATACGGGATATACCCGGATTACAAGGATTACTATGCGCTCCATGTTTTTTTCGATAACATCCGTGAGCACAAAGCACCGCTCGATAACCTGCTCGAGAAATGGGGAACGATCGTTCACGATGAGCAGATCAAGACCTATGAGCAGCCCAACCTCCGCAAAGTCCACACCCCATGGAGATATTTTTTCCGTCCGGACCGGAGCCTGATGCCCAAAAGTACCACACCGGATGAAGACATCATCACCTATCTGGTCATGAAGGTGAACGCAGAAAAGAACGGTGCGCTGATCTTCTCTTCAGGAAAAAACTTAGGGGTCTTTAAAGCCGCCGGATGGCCCGAAGAAGTGGCAAATTTTTACCGGATCGAGGATTACAAGGGATATCTCTGGCTTGCCCACAACCGGTACCCGACAAACACTTCCGGATGGTGGGGGGGAGCACACCCCTTCAATCTCCTGAACTGGAGTGTTGTGCACAATGGGGAAATTACCTCCTACGGTACAAACCGGCGCTACATTGAGAGTTACGGATACAAATGCACCATGTATACCGATACCGAAGTTGTCGCCTATCTCGTAGACCTGCTGGTACGGAAACACGGCCTGTCAGAGAAATTAGCCGTCCGGGCACTTGCTCCCCCGTTCTGGGAAGAGATTGACCGGATGCCGCCCAAGGAGCAGGAGCTCAACCGGGCCATCCGTCTCGCTTACGGCCCGGCACTCATGAACGGTCCGTTCGCCATATGTGTAGCCAATGAAAATGCACTGGTGGGATTCACCGACCGGATCAAGCTCCGCCCCCTTGTCAGCGGTGAAAACGGTGATCGCCTCTACATCTCAAGTGAGGAGGCGGCCATAAGAAGCATTGACCCGGACGTCGGCAATATTACCATGCCCAAAGCAGGCGAACCGGTCATCGGGAGGTTGTACTCATGAGTATCGGGAGTACCCCCCTGAAGTTCAGGGTCACGATAGACCCGGACCGCTGCATGAACTGCGGGCGCTGCATCGAGAACTGTTCGTACGGTGTGTACCGCCGGGAAGGCGACACTGTCCGCATCAACTCGCGAAACTGCGTTGCCTGCCACCGGTGTCTTGCGTTCTGCCCAAGGGACGCGATCGAGCTCGAAGAGAAACCCGGCGATTACCGGAGCCACCCCGTCTGGACCCGCGAGATCCGTGAAGCGGTCTTCAACCAGGCAAAGACCGGCAAGATCATCTCCGGTGGTATGGGCAATGCCCTGCCCTACCCGATCATTTTCGATCGCCTCGTTCTCGATGCCTGCCAGGTAACGAACCCGAGCATTGACCCCTTACGGGAACCCATGGAGCTGCGCACCTATATCGGCAAGAAGCCGTCATCGTTGTCGATCAGGGAACGGCCCGGAGGGGATGTCGAACTTCTCACAAAACTCACCCCCAACCTCCAGATTGAGACTCCCATCATGATCGGGCACATGAGTTACGGGGCGATCAGCCTTCCGGCCCAGCAGGCAATGGCACGAGCGGTCCACCGGATCGGTACGTTCATGGGCACGGGAGAGGGGGGACTTCACCAGTCACTCTACCCGTACCAGAAGAACATGATTGTCCAGGTAGCTTCAGGAAGGTTTGGGGTCGACATTGACTATCTCGAACGTGGGGCGGCAATCGAGATCAAGATTGGCCAGGGTGCAAAACCGGGTATCGGGGGCCACCTCCCCGGCGAGAAAGTCTGCGCCGATGTTGCCTGCACCCGGATGATCCCGGAGGGCAGCGATGCCATCAGCCCGGCACCCCACCATGATATCTACAGTATCGAAGATCTCAAGCAGCTGGTCCACGGCCTCAAGGAAGCCACGGAATGGAAAAAGCCGGTCTTTGTCAAGATCGCAGCCGTCCACAACTCCGCAGCCATTGCTGCAGGGATAGCCCGTTCCGGGGCAGATGCGGTCGTAATCGACGGCTTCCGCGGGGGAACCGGTTCGGCGCCCGTGGTCTTCCGCGACCATGTAGGCATCCCGATAGAAGCGGCAATCGCCAGCGTTGATGCCAAGCTGCGGCAGCAGGGAATCCGGAACGAAGTGTCCATCATCGCGAGCGGCGGCATCCGGCAAAGTGCCGATGTGGCAAAGATCATCTGCCTCGGCGCCGATGCCGTCTACATCGGGACATCAGCACTTGTTGCCATGGGCTGCCGGGTCTGCGGAACCTGCAACCGGGGTGTATGCGCATGGGGTATTGCTACGCAGAGACCCGAACTGACAAAGAGGCTGGATCCCGAGACCAATGCAGTCCAGGTCGAGAACCTGATCCATGGCTGGACTCTTGAACTGGCAGAACTGATGGGTGCAGCCGGTATCAACAGCATTGAGAGCCTGCGGGGCAACCGCGACCGGCTCCGGGGCTACATGCTGGATGAGGGTCTCCTCAATGTCCTTGATGTGAAGACCGTGGGGGCCTGAAGATGAGCACGCTCACGATTGATGCAAAAAATATCCATTATACTCCGCTGAACCAGCAGATCCGAAAGGCCATTGCAGAAGGGGTGAAGGAGATTACCCTGAATAATGTCCTTGGCCAGAGATTCATCGGCGATGGCCTGAGAGGCGACGATGTCACGATCACCGTGAATGGCGTACCGGGCGGAGACCTTGCGATGTTCATGAGCGGCCCGACCATCATTGTCCACGGTAATGCGGACCATGCGCCCGGCAACACCATGGACAAGGGAAAGGTGATCATCCATGGCAGCGCCGGCGATGCCGTGGCGCACAGCATGCGGGGCGGCAGGGTGTATGTCCGGGATAACATCGGGTACCGTGGCGGCATCCACATGAAGAAGTATAGGGAGAAACGCCCCATCCTCGTAGTTGGCGGCAGCGCCCGGGCATTCCTGGGCGAATCCATGGCAGGGGGCCTCGTCATTGTGCTGGGGCTTGGAGATACGAAGCCGATCTCGGAACAGGGTGTTGGCAGCGGCATCCATGGCGGCGAAATCTTTGTCCGGGGCCCGGTAGACAAACTCTATCTCGGGAACGGGACGAAACAGGCACCGGTCACGGAAGATGAGAGAGCAATGATCCGCCCGATCATTGAGGATTTCGCCAAATCGTTTGGGATCGATGTAAGCCCTCTGCTTACCGCTGACTATACGCGGATCGCGGCGATCAGTGCACGGCCGTTTGCAAGCAAGTATACCCTGGAGTGAGAGCGATGGCACAAAAAAATTATCTCGATTTGAAAAGTGAGGTCTGGGATACCGGAAAATGTTCAGGGTGCGGCGCGTGTGTAGCGGTCTGTCCGGCCGATGCGATCTCCTTTGACGAAGGGGAGATGGTCGTTGCTCCCAAGAGCAACGGGTACTGCAAACAGTCAACTGACAGTGTAACCTGCGGTGCGTGTTATGCAGTCTGCCCCCGGGTTGGCGAACAACCGGCAGAGACTCTCGGGACCTATCTCGAACTTGCCTGTGCGAAATCCAGCTTTGAAGTCCCGCATAAACAGAGCGGGGGGGCCGTGACTGCGATCCTTGCCAATGCCCTGGACCAGGGACTTATCGATGCGATCGTTACGGTCACTGAAGATCGCTGGACACTCAAACCGTCATCCGTCATCATCACAAAATCCGATGTGCTCATCCAGCAGGCAGGCAGCCGCTACAGCTGGTGGGTGCCCCTTCTCGCGTCCCTCAAGCATGCAGTTGTTGAACGTAAATTCAAACGGATTGCCGTCATCGGTGTCCCCTGCGCAGTGCAGGCAGTTGCCCGCATGCGGGAGAGCGATAACGATCTTCTCAAGCCCTACGGAAATGCAATCCGGCTGGTCATCGGCTTGTTCTGCACAGAGACCTTTGATTACGCAGCCCTCATACAGGGAAAACTCCAGACTCACTACAAGTTAGAACCCCACGAGATCAAAAAACTGGATGTAAAGGGAAAACTCGAGATTCTCAAACACGATGGCACCACGACCATAGTGCCGCTTGCAGAACTCGAGACCTGCATTCGCAAGGGCTGCCATTACTGCACGGATCTCACCGCAGTGATGTCTGATATTTCAGCCGGGTCGATCGGGAGCCCGGCAGGCACAACCACCTTAATCATCCGCACCCCGACCGGCAAAGGGTTTGTTGACAGTGCCGTGCAGAATCAGAAACTGGTTCTGGCTCCGGGCGTTGATACCACTCCCATTGAGAAGCTGGCATCGGCGAAAATTAAAAAAAACTCAAAGAAATAATTTTTTCAGGTACCTTTAGTATGTCTGAGATTCGTTAATTTTTGGAGGGTGCCGGGGATTGTTCGAGGAGTTCCATTTTTTGTTTTAAAATGGTTGTGCCATTCAGCCGCACGATGGACTCATGCTGCGATGAGCCGAAACCATCACAGAGCGATCTCAACTATTCTGCCACCGATTTTTAAAAAACGGCTCAACGAATCGTAAAAGCCAATGACCGGCTCCTTCAGGTTATGCCGCGATGTGCCGCAATCATGCCGCGATCAAATTAATGATGATGAATACTCTTCAATTTCGTTGAGCATTCTCTCAAACGCTTTGTTAAAGTCGGGGATTTCCCGCATCTGGTGCCGCAACGATACGTTCCATGCAGCTGCAAACTGGTCACGCTTCCGGGTCAGGAGAGTCTGATCCACGATGACGCCTTTAATTTCGCATTTTTTGAGAAGGATTGACTTCACCTCTTCCCGGTTCACCCGGTCTGCCAGGTGCCCGATGTCATACAGGTCACGGGACCGGGTCCGCTGGAAGAGCGAGCGGATCTTCTCTGCCATGATCTCTTCAAGAGCATACGAAATCACTGACGCGTTCAGCGTATCCGAATAGTGATGGAAGATCGGTAGCTCCTGAACGGGAAGAAGAACCTCTTCACTCTCTGGATCAGTAATGTCCAGGTCAATATTAATCGGCGTTGTTGTGCTGCCGTGCAGGATTCGAAACTTGGCTGTGGCCCGAAAGCCACTCACCGTCTCAATAATGCCAATGTCTTCTTCGAACAGGATGCCACTCTCCTCCCGGACCCGGGCTGCCGCATCACGAACTGCGGCTTGCAGATTCTCTTTATCGACCGGCTCAAGGAGGGTGAAATCCAGGTCATCGGAAAAGCGGTAGTGTTCGATGAACACTTTCCTTACTACCGGTCCCGCCTTTCAGCGCCATAGGGATCGGACGCAGGTGCGTAAGGAGCCAGTTCTGTGCATAGTCCCGTTCGATCGTTGACGGGGGAACGCCGAATTCCCGGGCCTTTTCCTTAATCTCACGGGACGGGATCATTCAGAGGACCCCGGGAGCAGGGTGTCTGCATTAATTTTGAGCCGCCACTTCGCGTCATTCTCACCCTGTGCTGGCATCGTGGGATCGAGCAGGAGATAACTGTTGGATCGTGGCAGGGGAAGATCCAGCGGGATACCCATTCTCTCGCAGAGATATCCCAGTCTGCGGGTCACGGCGGAATTGTCCATCTTGATAGCGTACATGCTGAGCTTGTCGCAGTCCAGCGAACTGTTCTTCAGGGCTTTTGCTGGTTCTACGATGCCGCCGGCAAGGTGGGGCTTGTCAAGGCAGTCGATGATCGTCTTCTCCTTATCGGTGATGCTGACCGGGATCTCTTCAATCCATTCCTTCCGGAGGCCGAAGAACTTGTCTTCCTTCACCCGGACCATCTGATAATTCACGCCAAAAATTTCCATCAGGTTCTTTTTCTTGCGGGCAGGAGTCTGGATGAATACGGTGCTAGGGATCTGTTCGGTGAGCCCGTAGTGGTGGAGGGCGCTCCAGTAGGAGATCGCGTACGGTTCCACAAGGTAGGAGGCAATAACAAATTCATGGAGGGTATATTTTCCTTTCTCGCTGGAAAGAGGAATAATCAGGTACTTGCCTCTCTCAATCCGCTCAATGGAGCCCTTCTCCTCCATGCGGGACAGGATGACCTTGAGTACCTCTTTTTTAATATGGGTCTTCTCGTACAGCTGAGAAATCGAAAATACCTGGCCCTCCTTTGCCATGGACTTGAGAATATCCAGTGTCATGCCTTGCTCCTTATCCTTTTGTTCCTACTTAGGTACACCAACGTTAACATTTATGTTAACTTCGGTGTACGCGAACGGGAATTTTCCGCACGGGTTTTATCACGTTCCGTGATTTTGCCGGAACGTGCCGGAAATCTCATCCCGCCCCGATATCCGGCTGCTCCAGCCACTTCCAGAGCGGCACATACCGGATCGTCTCCTCCATGCCAAACCATTCGCTTACCTCGGTTTTTTCTTCCCGATCTGACAGGATAAGAAGATTGTTACACCGCAGCTCCCGGGACGCTTTCAGAAGTGCCCGGATCTCCCGTGCCCGGGTCTTCTCATCCTGCAGATCCGCGCAAACCTTGATGAGTGCCGTGACCTGGAGTTCCTTCTGCACAACAAAATCCACTTCCTCCTGCTTGGCGTTCTTCCAGTACCAGACCGATGCATCACCCTGTAGCTGGCGCTTCCAAAGAGCAATGGCAACAAGGTTCTCGTAAAGGTTGCCGCGGTTCTCTGAAACACGGAATGCCTTTGCCGCAACAAAGCCGGTATCCGTGCAGTAGATCTTCTTGTTTGATGCTACCTGCTCCCGGACTTTGAACGAAAACCGTGACAGGGAAAAGAAGAGGAAGGCTTCCTCCAGGTACCCGAGATATTTCTGCACGGTCATCGTGCTCTTGCTCCGGGTTACGCGGGTCAGCGACCCGTAGGAATACTCAGAGGCGATGTTGGAGAGGAGATAGAGAGCAAGGTCCTCGATACCCTGCACCGAACGGATGCGGAACCGTTTGACAATATCCTTGTACACGATAGAATCAAAGAGTGTTGAGAGGTAGTCGCGGGAAGGGAATTTTTTTACCAGCGGCTCCGGATATCCTCCGCTCTCTGCATAGGTAAAAAGGGCTGACACTTTCTCCTCGGTTGTGAGTTCACGGGGGGATAGCCGGAGGTACTCGGCAAACGAGAACGGCAGTATGGGTGTCTGGAGGTAGCGGCCGGTGAGGTGCGTTGAGAGTTCTGCGCTGAGCAGGTGAGAGTTGCTGCCGGTGATCATGAGATCGTATCCCTGCCGGGCGAGCCGGTTGACAAAAAGTTCCCACTTCGGCAGGTTCTGGATCTCGTCCAGCAGCAGGGCCCGGGGTTTATCATACACCTGATTGACTGCCGAGAGGATCTCATCGTAATCCTCAAGCCTGGTGAGCCGCTCGTCATCGAAGTTGACATACCCGAACGTCCGGTTTACTCCAAGGTTGTGGACGGCAAAAAATGATTTGCCTGCCCGTCGGGGACCGATGATCACTTTGATGAGGGGACTCTCCGACCCGGTGATGGGGGTCTCACGTTCAATATATGTCTCGTCCAAAGTACGTTGCAGGTCACGCTGCTGGACAAGGATGATGTCACGGACGGTCATAATACGTAATATTCAATAGTTGTAGTATATGAAAATAGATAAAATTGTCTATTATGTGTATTGAAATATCTTAAAATGGGGAACTCATACCCTCCGGGAACATGCAGGGAAACTGTGAATAGAATCAGTTGGATGGAGGATTATCTAAAAAACCGATCTGAATTTTCCTAAGAACCGCCCCAAAAACTATGCCGTAAAAAAAGGTCCGTATCCGCTACCAGTTAGACGAACTCCTCAATAAACGGGGTGCAGTGGGGTGAATAAGAATTCCGATATTTCCCATGATCATATTACCCCCCATTTTTAGAAATTTTCATCGAATACCTGCGTTGTTTTATAACCCTATTTTATAAGAAGGGGGACGTCTAAAAAAACGCCCCTCATATTCGTATTCCGGCAGGGTTTACGGGTCCTGATGAACTGAACTAAGTGGTGAAAATAGCCTCGATAAAATGACCTTTGGCAGCCAATGGGCGGGGGTCTTTCCTTCCGTATTTTGACAAACTGAGCGATTTATATGGGTATTTTCCACAGGAACCGGATCCGGATGTTTTACGGTCTTTTCTGGGAGATGATGAGACGCCGTGGAGGGAAAATGAGCCCGTATAGGGCTTATTTGCCCTCAGGGTCCGGGCCCCTTGATACCCGGTGTCCCCGATAAAGGATAAAAGAGGGGGAGAATTTCACGCCTATTTCTTCAGTACTTCCACAAGACCCCATTTGTTTTCGCCAACTCAAAAATGATCCAGAGCGCCAATCCGAAATTGATCCAC
>JBAXDE010000072.1:0-8308 GCA_037141115.1 Methanomicrobiales archaeon
TACTAATATCTGATGGATATCTATGTTTTCAAAATTAACCTGACGGCAGTGGAGACAATTCACAAATATCAAGACCGCCCCCTTGACGCAATCGCGCATATTCCCTACCGTCAAATCCATACAAAAACTGACCCACGCCCCGATAATGCGAAAGCATGACCCGGAACACACGTGTTTCCTCCACGATTCTTCCTGTCACAAACCTCACAGGATAGATGCGGGAAATATCGTGTACCGCCAGACCAAAACACGCAGAACAATTGCCACACAATACAAGAGCGAAAGAAACGTTGCACCTTGGAAAAACCCGATGAATTTTTGGCAGACTGCCTACGAACGATAGACCCTGAAAATAATGCTCTGCCATGGCAGTTCTTCCAAACGTTTCCCGGCATTACGATACGATTGTATGTAAGCCCTCCTTACCGGGCCGAAACAAGAGATCTCACGTTCACAGGAATAGGTTATCTACCCCATTGGATCCGTTCTCTTGCAGATGATCCTGCTGTCCTTTTTCCTCGTAGTTTTCCCACTCGGCCGGATGAGAAAAAAACCTTCTTACGTTCATTTTCTGATAAAAATTTTCGGGACGGGAATTATGAGACAATGGATCCGGTCGAGTCAACTCCGGAAAATCATGCAGCACCAGTACATTTTCCAAATGAATATTCCAGCGCGGATCGAATCGATGCGATAACTCCGGACCACCGGATTACGGTCATCAAAGAGCCCCCACTGACCCATATCACAAAAAACCGAGATTCCAAAGAAATAATTCAGCGGTGTCACTCTCATAAGATCAGATCAAAATGCCCACAAAAAACGGGTTTAGAAGGGGGGCATGTGAAGGGGTCAGTGGGGGCATGATGGGTAGGAGCCCCCCTGGCCGGATAGGAAAAAGACCATTCCCATGAATAAAAACCCGTTTTTTTACCACTGAAAAAGGAATCTTCTCATACTGAAACAACAAATCCGTGATTACCCGTGCAATAAATAATGCCCCCACAGACCCCCAATAGAATCCTTGCAAGCAACCACCAAGGATTTCTCGGACAATCACCCACCACATTTTAGCACGCAGGACCACGAACTCTCCGCTTCCCTATGAAGCAGATGAGTCGGGACCTTTGCTGAGGAAAGGAACCGGTCGGGACATAAGAAGACCCGGTAAAGAGCCATGAAACTATTCCACCAGAAACCCGGAACAAAGAGCGCGGTACATTTGCTGAAGAAAGCATTCCCGGACATCATGTCGTTCAACGCCATTGTCCTGTCTGTCATTAAGGGGAACCCGCTTGGATGCACGTCCTACTCGATGAAGAAAAAGAACAATCCCCCGGTAGGAAAGGTTCGCGAGATGTATACCGCGAAGTTCGTATACGAAGATGCGATGCAGAAGCGGATCGGGACCGGTCAAGAAACGTACGACTCGGTTGAAGGGTACCAGTATGGTATCGCCGCGGTCATCTCCAATATGGCAAACATCGCAGCTCATCGCGGAAAGGTCAGGCACCTTCCCGATGCCGACCACTTCTCCGTTATCCTGAAATGTCATGATCCAAATGGCGACCTCTACTTCCTGAGTCTCGCCCGGGACCGTATGACCGTCTCATCCTATAGTGATGATGCGATCCGAATCCGGGTAGAAGAATGGGCAGATAGTGTACCTGCGCTGGCATAGCGACAGGATACGCTGAATAATTTGGGGGGATTGGAGGAATAATAAGCGACAGCCGGGCCGGGTTATCAGGTCACATTTTTGAGAGGGGCCCCTGAGATCAAATATGATACAAGGCGTGTAACTGCCTCATGCACAAGAACATGGCAACGTAAACGTGAATCCCCTATAGGAAATCCCTGGTAAAAAAAGAGGAACGAAAATCCCCGCATTGTTCTATGGGGATGATGCACTGCAGGAACTACATCAGGGTTACGAGCAGCAAGTATGCAACGACAGGTAACAGGATCGACACAACCATACCGTACCTGTTGATGGGTTTTACCAGTTCAGGTCGTTCCCATGTCCTCTGGGCAAGGTAGCAGAGGGTCGTAACCACGATGGTTGCCGCGAGGAATATGTACACGGCAATCATGAACTTGTCAAACAGCTTGAGCACGCCGAGGCCCGGCAGCATGGACAACTGGCTGAAATGATACATGACCGCGGTGATGAACATGCTCGTTGTAAGACCGTACCGTAATGGCAGCAGTTCGCGGTGCTCCAGATTGATGAAGAACGAGAGCATGGCGATGAGACAGAAGAGCACCGGGGGAAGGAGTGTCTGGATGATCGAATCCATCGGGTTCTTGGTCACCGGGACATTGAAGAATATCCGGGAATAGGTTTTACCCCAGGGGTAAGGATGGTCCGTGACAGTAAACACAGGAGTGCCGATCGTCCAGCCCGGGATTACAAACTGAGGATCAATCCCGCTTTCGTTCATGAGAGGTACATAGATAAGACGCGTCTGGTCGAGATTGCCATTTTCGATCACGATCGGTACTGTCCCGGATTCGAACGGGTAGTTCCGGATATTCGGTGTTACGTCAAAGTCTGCCCTGACCCGGTACCATTCCTCTTTGACCGGACCGGAGGTATCTGCCATCAGTTGCCTTACGGAATAGGAACCCGAAGAGATCCGCCCATTCATCAGCTCAAACTCGGCGGCGGTCTTGATCGTTGGATCGGTCCACCGGAAATGGAGATAGAAGTCCATCGTGTAAGTGCCCTTGATGAAATCGAAGTTATTGATCGCGTTCACATAGGCCCCGACTTCCATTTTTGCGGGTGTGGTCTTTCCGGCGGTCGGGATCGGTGATGCGGATTCCGCAGCAGAAACCGAAGATATCAGGAATAAGGAGGCGATTATCAGGATGACAAGAATAACCGGGATTTTCCGGTGATTAAACCGCATAGTACGACGTTCACCTCCGGGTAATAAAGAGACTGCTGGTATTTCGTCATTCTCCTGATTTACTCCAGCAGTCTCACCACGGGGAGAACCGTGTGGCAGATCCGATTACCAGCGCGAGCGGAGTGAAGCAGAGGAAAAAGAGTACGGCAAGCACAATCGCCCAGACGAGCATCTCGGGGATCATCACGAGGGCAGGAACAGCTGCGTTCCTGGGGGCAGCAGTTTCTCCACCCGCTGGAGAAAAATCATCATCACAGGAATGCGCAATGAACCGGACACAGAAGACAGTCAGGAACGGCCCGAGTGCAAGGGCAATGACCGGCCCGGCATAAGGCACCTGGGAGAACAAGACGAGGACGAAGTTAAAGACCAGCCAGAGGAGGGTGATCACGCCCAGCCCGAGGAAATAATTCAGGAGCCCGATCCGGCTCAAGGTCTTGCGAATCTCCAGGACAACAAACGCCTCGCGAAGATTACCCGTCCTGGCGAACCGTATGGCACCGATGAACACGTACTGCGCAGCGATGAACAGGATCACGAGCTGGATGACCAGGAGCAGGATAATGAGGATGGTTCCCGGCGTCGATCCCCACTGGCTTGCCGGAAGCAGTACACCGGATGATATCTCATATTCGATGAAGGCAAGTATCGAGGGTACCATGATCCAGACGAGCGGAATGACCTGGACTTTCATCCCGTCAAGACACAGCCGGGGCCAGTTGTCGAACTCCGGCGGGACTGCTGCACCTTCCAGCAGCCGCACAATATACCCGGAGAGGATGAAGTTGCAGAGGATCCCGGTCAGGATCAGCAGTCCCATCTCATGCTAGGGAATCAGCTTCCAGTGGATGGTCGTGCCTTCCAGGATCCTGCTGCTCTCCGCAACCGATACAAGGAGCATCCACGGCAGGCCAAGCAGGACGATTGAGAGCCAGCGGGTCCATCTCCCGGCAAGGGTTGCCCGGGTAAAGGCAGCAGACTCCAGGACAAAATGGCTGACATCCATAGTGTATCTGGTCAATAATTTGAGGCGCCGGAACAAAATACACACGGCTTTGGCACCAGTATCAAGAGAAAAACAGTGTGTGCAAATATGGGCGTGCGGGTTATTCACCCAGAGAGTCGACCGTCACGTCTCCCTCGTCCGGGTGGCAGAGCTGCACCCAAATATCCCCGTAGAACTCTTCCTGACGGAGCTGGCACCGCCCTTCATGCGCCAGGAACAGCAGCGGGATATAGACTTCTGGCATACCCCATCCCAGTTTCTCGCAGAGCTCGCCTAAGGTCATCTCTCCATCAATCTCAAGGAGCGACAGGCACTCCTCCAGGACTACCGAAGAGGATGCCTGGTAGCCCTCGTCATGGGCTATACTGACTACATCGTCAGCATCGATGAGGAACGCTTCCGTGGGATCAGCAGCCATCCTCCGGCGTCGCCGCTCTTCCTTCTCGATGTTCTTGAGTTCGGTGATCAGCTCAAAGAGGGTGATGGGACTCTTTCGCATATTCTTGCGATCAAGCCGGCGCTGGATCTCGTGTTCGAGCCGTTCGATGATTCCTAAGCGACCGGTGTACTCGATCTCCCCGTCCGGGAACCCTTCATAATCTTCACCCGAGTCGCCATCATCCTCGCCCTCTTCCTCCTCCGGGGCAGCAAGAATTTCCAGCTGCTCGGACTTCATGCGCAGGAGTGTTGCTGCGTAAAAGAGGGTGCGTCCCGATACTTTGAGGTTGAGTTCGCGCCGCCGCTCCAGCTCGGAAAGGAACCGGTCGGTGACTTCAATGATATTGATATTCCAGGGATCAATCTCCCCACGCTCAGCAAGCCCCACCAGGATCTCGATGGGATCTTCCAGTGCTCCGCTATTGACTTCTTCGATTGCCGGTCCCCCTTCGGTTGTGGGTTCGGCAGCCCCAACTGCCGTATCACTGGCAGGTTCCGGATCATTTCCCACTATAGCGGGTCGAGCGGCAATCTCGTCCGGAGATCCCGGTGAAGGGTCAGGAAGGACGGGTTCCGGATCCGCCATATCATCCGGTCGCAGAGCAGGCTCTTCAGGAGGGAGTGCCATGTGCCTTGACCCCGGTGACCAGCGTGCTCTTGTCGGAGCGGAGCGTGACACCCATGATACGCTGTGCGGCATCGATCATCGGTTTGCGCAGCGAGACTATCACGAACTGTGAGTTGGGTGCGAGTTCCTTAACCATGGACGAGATCCGTTCCACGTTCGAACCATCAAGCGACATATCCACTTCATCGAATGCATAGAACGGAGCGGGGATGTAGCGCTGGATCGAGAAGATGAACGCTAAGGTGGTCAGCGACTTCTCCCCACCGGAAAGAGACGAGAGGAGGTGCACTTTCTTGTCCCGGGGCTTGACGGCAAACGTCATTCCCCCGGCAAACGGGTCCTCTTCGTTTTCCAGAACAAGGTTCCCGCTGCCACTGGTGAGGCGGGCAAAGATCTCCCGGAAGTTGGTATCGATCGCCTTGAATGCTGCGGTGAAGGCCTTGTATTTCATCTGCTCGAACTGCTCGATCCGCTCGATCAGGCTCGTCCGCTCGCTCGATAAGGTCTCCTTGCGCTCCGTCCGCTCGCCCACCTGCCGCTCCACCTTCTCGTATTCCTCGATGGCAAGCATGTTCACGGCACCGATCTTCCGCAGTGCCCCGTCAGCTTCGGCAATCTTGCCTTCGATCTCGGTTAAGGAGAGGGTGGTGTCCATATCCCCCACCTGCTGTTTGAGCATCTCGACTTCGATACTCAGGGTCTTTGCACGCTCATCGATCGCCCCGAGCTGGATGCTGATCCGCTCCGTGTCGGCATCGAACTTCATGAGTTTGAGTTCCGAGTCCTGGATATGCTGGGAGGCTTCGCCGCGTTTGGCCCGGAGCTCGTCAAGCACCCCGGAGAACTCCTTCTGCCGTTCTTCAAGAGCCGCAATCTGGGACTTGTGGGTGACGATCTGCTCGTTGGAACCCGCGATGTCCGTGTCGATCTGGCGGTTGCGCTCATCCTGCCGGGCACGATCCTCGCCCAGCTCCACCAGGCGGGCATTGAAATGCTGGCGTTCGCGTTGGGCATCGTTGATGTCTGCTTCCTTGTTGCGGAGACGGCGTTCCGATTCCTCGATCTCTTTTCGCTTCTTCTCCATCTGGTCGGTGAGTGCGGGAATGTTGGTATCGTCGAGACGCTTCTTGATCTCATCGATCTTCGCATTGATCGCATTGATCACTTCGGTGGTCTGGTCCAGCTTCCCTTCGAGCGCGCCTAACTCTGCACCCCCGTTCCGGGTCTCCTCTGCCTGCCGGCTAACCGCTGTCTCAATGGTCTGCTTCTCAACCGTTATTGCATCAAACCGGCGCGAGAACTCCTCGGTGAACATGGCGAAACGGGCAACCTTCTGGTCGATCTCGTTTCGTGTGGTGCGCCGGGCTTCCACCTCTTCAACCAGGCGCTTCACACCTGCTTCAAGGGTTGCCGCTTCTCCCTGGAGTTCCCCCAGGTGCGACCGGATCCGCATGATCTCATCGTCAACTGCGGCACCAAAACCCCGGATGGCCTGCTTCTTCTGTGACCCGCCGGTCATCGCCCCGCTCTTTTCGAGGATTTCACCTTCGAGCGTGACCATGCGGTATTTACCGATCAACCGGCGTGCCCGGTCAAGGGTATCGACTACGACCGTGCCTCCCAGCGCAACCGCGAATGCCCGGTCAAACTTCGGGTCGTAATCGATCAGGTTCACCGCGTAATCGATCACGCCCGGCTCCTTGAGCGGCGGGAGCTGGGGCGGTTTTAATTTATTGAGAGGAAGGAACGTGGCCCGCCCGAGCCGCTCTTCCTTGAGGTACCGGATGGCATCTGCCGCGATCTGGTCGTCATCGCAGACCACGAACTGGAGCTTGTTGCCGGCGGCAATATTGAGCGCATTGGCGTACTCGGGTGGCGCTTTTCCCAGGTCAGCGATGGTTCCGTGCACGCCCTCCATGGCCATGATCGCCTCGATCGCCTTGCCACCCGACTCCCCCCGGGCCTGCTGGGCCGCCTCAAGACGGTACACGTCCTGCTCGGCGGACCTGATCTCGTTTTTGAGCCGCTCAAGCGTGGAGCGCTGGCCAAACATCGCACCTTCAAGTTCCGAGAGATTGCGGTCCAGTTCCTTCTTCTCTGCCGCAAGATCCCCGACACTCTTCTCGCTGTCGGTGAGCTGGGTCTGTTTTGCGGTATACTCCTCGTCAAGTTGTTTCAGGAGCAGGGTGAGGCGTTCCAGCTCGGTCGTGCGCATCCGGCTCTTCTCAATGAGCATATCCTGCTGGTGCAGGATCTCTGAACGTTCTGCCTTCTTCTCCTCGCTCTCTTTGAGAAGAGAGAAGAGTTTCTCGCGTGACCCCTGGGTATCTTCGGAATGGGACTTGAGTTCGGTCTCAACCTTCTCCAGTTGGGCCTTGAACGTGGCCACTTCCATGGCCACATTCGTGCGATCGATCGTGAGGGAACGGATCATATCCGTGCATTCGGCTACGCGGGCTTCGGCCCGTTTCGTATCCATATAGGTGCGGTTGATCGCCTCAAGATTGGTCTCTTTCTCTTTCCGGAGGCGGACGATCGTCTGTTCCGCGAGTTTGATCCCACTCTTGGCTTCTTCCAGTTCAGCGATCAGTTTGAGATAATCCGACCCGCTCTTCTTGTTGATCAGGTCATCGATATCCCTGAGGTCTGCCTTCAAGTAGGCGAGTTCATTCTCCTCGAGGCTCCGGTCGGAGGCGATCCGGGTCAGGTGGATCTTGTGCTCTTCGGTTGAGCGCAGGAGCGAACTGAGTTCCTTCTCCCGGACATGCAGCTGTGCGGCTGAACGGCAGTTCTGGAAATACGAGAGATCCTTCTGCCATTTCTGGTACTCAAGGGCATGCTCGCGTTCGCGCTTGAGTTCATGGACCCGTTTGCCCAGCTCGATGAGCAGGAGCTCCTCGCGGTCAATGCGCTCCCGCACGATATCGAGCTCCGAGAGGGCCAGTTGTTTCTTGGTATCGAACTCCGAGACCCCGGCAATCTCATCGATGATCTTGCGCCGTTCGAAATCGCTCATCTCCATGATGCGGGTCACATCGCCCTGCATCACCACATTGTAGCCATGGGGTTTGATCCCATGCTTGGCGAGATGGTCGACAATGTCGCTCTGCTTGCAGAGCCGGTCATTGAGGTAGTTGTAGCTGTAATACCCGTTGCTGGTCCGCTTGATCCTCCGGCGGATCTTGGTCCCATCGGAGAACTGGAGGGCGACCTCTGCGATATTGCGCCCGGAGTTCAGGTTGATAAGATCAGTAAGTTTCTCTGCCCGGAGATTGCGTGAACTCGAAAGTGCCAGGACAAAAAGAACGGAATCGATGATGT
>JBAXDE010000073.1:0-8302 GCA_037141115.1 Methanomicrobiales archaeon
TGATCGATTAGAGTCAGGGTTGTCGAATTTACAGTTGAATCTTTACACTACCTCCCACCATACGGATTTCCTGCATTCTTACGATAATTATCTGGAATGTAAGGACAAAACTCGAAAAAAAGAGGATGATTTGTGGATGTTTCCCATGAAGTATCTTCCAACCTGAAAGGAAATCGAACTCACGTATTGAACCGCTGTTCATTTGTATGGGTACAAAAATGATTAAAAAAAAGATCTGTGGATAATAACTCCATAAAATCTGCACTGGGGGATGAGTACGACATATATGTGATCAATGAATCGGGAGTTATCGAATATTCTACCTATAAACCCGATCTTGGACTGGATTTTAAAACAATCCCGTATTTTTTCAGTTACTTAACAACTATCAGGAACTCAGAAGGTTTTTTCCCTGATCGTATTGTGGAAGAACAGCAGGTAAGTGGTCAGCTGCGCAAATTTGCCTATATGCCCACGCCCGATCATCGCTATGTGCTGGAGTTGGGATTCAAAAGTTCTTCAATCTCAAATGATCGTTCATCCATTCAGTACAAAAAAGCGATAGACCGGATCGCTTCAGCCAACCCGTATATTGATAGGATCCGCATCTTCAATGTGATGGGAGATCCTGTTGAAAATACCCCCGGCGTGGTGGATACTCCCACACGGAACCTATTGGAAAGTGTAATCCGGCAACGGTCTGATATTTCGGTTAAAAAACCTGAAACCGGGCAGTCAGTCAAATATTTCTTTATTGAGTTGAAGAATGAACAGTACGGTTCTGATCTAAGTCGGATAGTAGAGATAACCTACAATGATGCAATGTTCGAAAAGAATGCCGGAGAACATGGGACATTTCACCTGTTAATCGCCATTTTGGCACTTATTATCGGAGGTTGTATGGCATTTTTCCTTTCCCGGTACCTCTCAAAACCGATCGCGGGAATTGTCCGGGATGTTGACCGGATTTCTGATGGTGACCTTGACTGGAAGATCTCATCTACTCAGGTAACGGAATTTCAGGGTTAGGAACAGAGTATCAACACGATGGTCGTATCGCTAAAGACTGCACTTTGCGAAGTACAGAATGAAAAAGCGTTTCAGCAGGAGATGTTCAATCATCTTCCGGTAGCAGTATTTGTCAAGAATTCGGATGATGGTAAATATATATTCTGGAACACCACCAGCGAACAAATATACAATCGGGTTACTTCAGAAGTGATAGGAAAGACTGCCCGCGAACTGTTCCCGGATGCAATGGCAAAGGAAATCGAAGCACAAGATTTTCAGACATTAATCCATGGAAGGTGCGCCGTGAATAAAAAAAGTTACCGTTTATTAAATAGCGAATGTCTCTTTCATATTGTGACGGTGTTAATCCCGGATTCTGCGGGATCGCCACGTTATATCCTTGGTATGGCTCAGGATCTTACCGGGGAGACTGCCAGCGTGAAACTGGATCTTCTTTTCAGCATTACGAGAAGTGATATTCTCAATCAGCTTTCGATCATCATGAACTCTCTGGAACGGGCGCAGCTTAAGAATAGCGATAGTGCATTACAGGCGTTCTTTGACAATACCATTGGATCTGTCGAATCTATCAGGAACCAGATCGGGTTTTTCAGATGGCTTCAGGATCATGGGATTGTGTCGCCGAAATGGCATCATGTATCCCATTCATTCGAACATGCGACTACACTTCTTCCGGTACACAAGATAGATATCTGTTCGGAAATGGATGATTTCGAGATCTATGCAGATCCGCTTCTTCCCCGTGTTTTTTACAATCTTCTTGAAAACTCATTGAAGCATGGTGGATCAGTTTTAACCCGGATCCGGTTATCTGCCCGGCTTTCAGATGATTTCCTGCATCTTATTTATGAGGATAATGGTCATGGAATTTCCCCTGACGAGAAACAGATAATATTTGAGTTCAGGCAGGGTTCTGAAACCAGCATGGATCTTTTCCTTGTCAGGGAAATTTTAGGCTTTACTGGTATTATGATAATTGAGACTGGTGAAATGGGAAAGGGTGTCAGGTTCGAGATTATTGTACCCGCAGGAAAGTATCGTCTGAAAAACGGATAGTTCCTGTTTTATGATCCTGGATTTTGCAGTGTGGCCGAATTTCCGGTATCTGTTTTCATTGTCACTTCTGACCTATGATAAGTTACCATCAATTATGAACCGATTCTGATGCTTAAGGTTCAAGCAACTATCCCCCGGGGTACAGCCTCACCCTCCCGCGATTTTGTCAATTTATTACTCTATCGATTGAATTTGGTATGCTGGTTGAGTTCCCAAACGGGGATTTACCGCAATCCAACGAGAGCAGAACCTGTGGGTTAATGGGCCTGAGCCCTTTTGGGCGCTCCATGCAAACCAGAAACTACCAGAAACGCACAATATTTTGCTTTCCTCCTCCCTTAAAAAATTCAGAGATGTGATGAAAATGAATAGCAACTACACACTAAAAAAAATATAAACTCTGTCCTGGACTATGCCAGGGCCATCTCCAGTAATGATGAACATACGTCTCCGCAACAGATGCCCGCCGGAGGCTGGCTTCGTGAGGTAAGCTCGCGTGAAAACTGGCGAACCACAACTATCCTCCATCGCCATCGTGACCGGGTTTTCACCCCCACACCCCCATAAAGATGCATCTCTCATGCATTATACGAGGAACAAAAAATGCACTGTTCAACCTGCCGGTTGTAACCTGACCGGTATTATCTCATTTTATGTGAAATTTTTTCACGGCCCTTTTACAAGGCCGGACCGGTATCAATTCCCGCAACTGACCTGCGTATAGGATTGTACGAGGATAATCTCGCATCCCGCAGGATACAGATCGTTTCTGACCGTGCTAGTGTTGATTGAGTACCGGGAGCTTGGAGATGATCCCCGTATGTCTGCGAGTTTTCCTTTGATGATGAAGCATTCTCCAACTTGAGTTTGCTTTACTTCGCTCTCAAGGGTTGCGTTCAGGAAAACCAGATGGTTGTTACTGATGTGTTGGTCAATATATTCCTCCGTAAGGCCGGAGGAAGTGGGGATATCGTAGCTGTACTCAAGCGTGTGTGTTCCCATGATGAATGTGAAATACTGGAGGATATCCGGGTTTACAAGGTCACCGTTCACAACCGCGAGATCGAGGGGGATAATCCCATCGGGCATTGTTTCGGAATACTCATGTCTTCCCACTACTTTTCCGGCAAGGGTGTAGGCATAGTTTGACGTGAGAGTAAACTGCCATTCGCCGTTAGTCTTAGTATATTGCTGCGGGGCAGGGAGTTGAACCTGGAAGAAACCGCCATTGCCGGGGAGTCCGGAGGGCTCATGAGAGGGCATACCTGTGCCGGATATAACATTGATGATAAGAAATCCGACAATGAGGAGCGGGATGAGGATAATTAGCCATTCCATAATTGTACGGAAGCGGGACATAAGAAAAATGATTGAGGCTATTTTTGATTATTATTCCGGGGTAATTGAAATAATTTACCGGATCTTACTGCCCGGTTCCACTGCCCGGAATGGTACGAGAAGTGAGGCGGTATCCCCGGCTGCGAGCACCATACCATTGCTCTCAACGCCAAAGATCTTTGCCGGCGCAAGATTGGTGACAACTACCACATCTTTACCCACCAGTTCCTCGGGTTTGTAGAACTGTTGCATACCGGCAACGATCTGTCGGGTTTCAGTCCCGATATCGACCTGCAATTTCAGGAGTTTGTTCGATTTCGGTACTGGTTCGGCGGACAGGACTTTGCCGGTCCTGATATCCAGTTTCTGGAATTCTTCGAATGTAACCATGGGAATCTTCTCTGTTTTCTTGTTCGCTTCTGCCACCCGCTTCTGGAGCAGGGCGTCAAGTTCTTTGACCTGTTCCTCTTCCATCTTCACAAAGAGCGGAGAGGGGGCGTTGATACACCCTTCCGGTACCGGGTGCGTGGCATCGCTAATCGGATGGTTTGCAACCTGATCTGGGTAACCCAGCTGTTTCCAGCATTCCTGTGAGGCGGTTGGCATGACCGGTTCAAGGAGGAGCGCAAGGGCTTTTGTGATCTGGACACAGTTCCTGATCACCTGTGCAGCTGCTGCCCGGTCGGTCTTGATCAGTTTCCACGGGGCATTGGTCTGGATGTAGGTATTGCCGAATGCCGCAAGTGCCATGATCGAATCGACAGCCCCCTTGAACTCGTATTCCTGCATGTACCCGTTCACGGTCACAAGGCACTTTTCGATCTCTATGGTGATCGCCGGATCAACTGTTCCTCCGGGAATGCCCTCCCATTCTTTCTGGGCAAAGAAGAGCGTGCGGTATACGAAGTTCCCAAAGATGTTGACCACTTCATTATTGATCCGCTCGGCAAATACCTTCCATGAGAAATTCAGTTCCTTGGTGTGGCTCGTGTATGCGAGCAGGTAGTAGCGCAGGTAATCGGCCGGCAGGCCTTTGTCCAGGTAATCGTCATTCGTCCAGACGACATAACCGCGTGATTTCGAGAACTTATGATCATCGACTTTGACCATCCCACTCGCCACAATCGCGTGCGGGACTCCGTAGCCTGCCCCTTTCAGGAGCGCCGGCCAGAAGATGCAGTGGTGGTAGATGATATCGCCGCCAATGAAATGCGTAACCCGGTTCTCCCCGCACCAGAACCGCTTCCAGTCGTTGCCGGTCTTCTTTGCCCATTCTTCGGTAAATGCGATGTAGCCTATCGGGGCATCGACCCAGACATAAACCACGAGATCATCGCGGCCGGGGAACTTTACACCCCATTCGAGCGTGCGGGTGATACACCAGTCGTGAAGTTCGTCTTTTATCCAGCCGATTGCATAGTTCTTTGCATTGCTCGTGCCCCGCAGGGTGTCGAGATAGGGGAGCAGGAAATCCTTGAACTCCGAGAGTTTGAAGAAGTAATGTTCCTGGTCCCGGAACTCGGCTTTCGTTCCGCAGACCTTGCAGAGTGGATCCTTTATCTCCCCGGGTTCCAGGTGCTTGCCGCACCCCTGGTCGCATTCGTCGCCCCGGGCCGGTTTCCCGCAGTGGGGGCAGGTGCCTTCAACGTACCGGTCCGGGAGGAAGCGTTTGCATTTTGTGCAATAGGCCTGGTGCACGATCTGCTTATAGATGAGGCCGTTCTTCTCGAGTTCAGCAACAATGACCTGCGTGCGGTGGTGGTTTGCAGGATTATCCGTCATGCCGAAATGATCGAATATGACTCCCATTCGTTTGAATGTCTCATCGAAGTGAGTGTGATAACGTTCGGACATTGCCCGCGGCGTGATCCCGGTCTCTTCAGCAGAAACCACGATCGGTGTTCCATGGTTATCTGAACCACAGACGAAGACGACTTCCTCTCCCATCCGCCGCATATAGCGGACGTACGCGTCAGCGGGAACGTACGTTCGCAGGTGTCCAAGATGGCAGGGGCCGTTTGTGTACGGCAGCCCGCAGGTGACCAGCAGCGGTGGAGATGTCATGACTACATTTTTTGATTCTGAACCGTAATAAGATATGACATGGCCAGGCTGCATAAACTCTCCACGCGGGCATTCGGGGCCGAACCCGGTACACCGGATATTGCCCGACTCACAGAATGGATCGCGGAGCATCGCGGAACTATGGCCGACATCACTACATATCAACTGTACCAGTCGCTTGCTCCTCAACTGTCTGCGGGGATTGATCTCTCCTGTGGCGGCGGGAAGTTCTGTGCTGACCGGATACGTTCATCCCTCCTGGGTCTCACCGGCGGGTGCGTTACGGATGAGATCGCCATTGATGCGGAAGCGATGAGAGAAGATGCGGCAGGCATTGTTGTCCAGAAGCGCAACAGCTGGTGCGCACTGCCGGCACCGCATGTGCTCGGGCTAATCGATCGTTACTATGATGATGACGAGGAGTGGAGTGACGCGAAAACCGAAGCATATGGCATGATTATGCGGGCAATGCGGGACATTGGGATTGTTGGGCATGTGCTGATCGGTGATAAGGCTGATGAGATGGAGATAGTCGCACTCGCAGATAAGAAAGTTTTTTTCTTCCTGCCGGATGCAGATCGTAAAGCTCTGGAGGTCCTGATGGAGCATCAGCAACAGATTGCGGTGCGTCCGAAACAGCTGGATACCGTTTTTGATCTCACAAATGAGTATGATCTTCGGAAGATCTATATTGTGGACGCAGATGCAGGGGCGATAACCCTCGCCCTGTCACATCTTGATCCAGATCAGGTGAGTATAGGGGGGTACTGCCTGGAGAAATGTGCTGAATACTGGAAGACACTTGTTGATACAGCGGTATACACGCGTTGTTGAAAGTAGTCCTTCGATATAATTTTCTAAAAAAGAAAGTTCCCGATCAGTTTTCACCAATCTGATGAGAAACTGACGGGATGCTTATCTGTTCATGCCAGGTTTCACGATATCCATCAGGAAAAACTATCGTGGTTGTCGCTGGTGAGAAATCCGGCGATATGAGTGGTGCGAACCAGTACGTATTAAGAATCTTTTGCGCACGTTCAAATGACACTGCGGGTGTCTCGATTCCGGTTTTTTCATTCACATTAGTAATCGTGGCAAATGAGGGCACAACCACAATAGCCGATGAACTGGTAGCTTTTGAAACAATAACCGGTTCTTTTGATTGTGTTCCGAATGCCGATTTGAGTTCAGCAGCCGGATCGGTTATCCGGAAAAATACAGCACTCTGCTCAAACAAGGAGAGATCATACTGCATATCCATCTCTGCATTCCCGTTCTCTGCCACGGTAATGGTGAGTGTTTTAGTGGTAAATGCCTGTGCCGGCATTACTAAAAATGCCAGAATGCAGAGGCACCCGATGATAAGATAGATTGTTTTCATAGTGATTTGTTGTACGATAATGGAGATTAAAAAATCATAGGATGGTTGAAGTGATAATAATCCAATGTTGTGATTTTTCGAAAAAGGATTGTGACGACATAACTTTCTGGTGTTTATTAATCTCCAGATTTTCCTGAATCTGCAAGAGTGTTTTCTCCCCAAACTATCAAAAAATATCGTACTGCAGAGTGGAACCCGACACCTCTCACAAAAACCATACCCGCCCCAAAGATGATATATGAGAATATTATATTGACACATTGTAATGGGTCTTTGTATCTGCCAGCCTGTAGATGCTACTCACATTCCTGGTGGAGAGGGGCAGGTCCAGACTCCCGCATTACTGCAAAAAAAGCACAAGTAACGTCTGATAAGTGCCGCAGTCTCTGGTACCGGGATGGGAATCTGCGATACGTTCCGGTGCGATATTTTGCTGAATGATTGTTGATGCTAACCAAGGGGTGTTAAAAAATGATGCAAGAAAATACCGCGGGAAATCTGGTTCGGATACTGGATACGACTGCCAATCCAGCCCCGCTCGGGCTGCTGGCGTTCGGTATGACGACCGTTCTTTTGAATCTGCACAATGCAGGTCTTTTTGGTATGGGTTCTGTGATCTTTGCTATGGGGATCTTTTATGGGGGACTTGCCCAGATCATTGCCGGTATCATGGAATGGAAGAAGAGCAACACCTTTGGCACGGTGGCATTCATATCGTACGGTTTTTTCTGGATTTCATTAGTTTTTGTCATCCTTATGCCGGTTTTTGGTTGGGGCGGGGAATTTTCCAAAGAAGGATTTATCGCGTTTCTTACGGTGTGGGGTCTCTTCTCGCTCGTGATGTTTTTTATTACCTTCGGCCTGTCAAAGGCTCTTCAGATCGTATTCGGGCTGCTCACCCTCCTTTTCATACTCCTGATTGTTGGTAATGCAATGAGCAGCGAGACCGTTCTCCGTATTGCCGGAGGCGTTGGTATCCTTTGCGGACTTTCTGCAATGTACACGGCACTCGCAGAAATTATGAATGAAGTATACAAAAAGAAGATCGCCCCGCTCGCATAAGGGAGTCCGGTCAGATTTTTTTATTTTTTTTAGAGTACTCCCACCCTATGGTGAGTTGCAGGTACTTCTGTTGCCGGTCATTGTGACGAACCCGGTTCTTTTGGCATGCCCGTCAAAGCAAAGGTGAACGAAATGTTACAAGAACTACCGCGCTATCGCAACGTGTCGAGTAACACACTGGAGTGGAGGATGGACTGGGATATAAACTCAAAATGATTCAAGACCCCTCTTTGAGGAAGTGCAGAGCCCGGAATAGTCTTTTCCCTCTTTCATTTCCCTTTTTTAGCAACTTTTAAGGGATTAACAAAAAAAAATATGTTACTGTTTACAGTGACACCAGAGCTGCTGCTGGGACGAACGGTTCTCCAT
>JBAXDE010000074.1:0-8275 GCA_037141115.1 Methanomicrobiales archaeon
AATTACGCTCACCCCGGGGGGGCGGGCAGAAAGACTTACCCTCTTATTGATATTATCCACAAGAGCGAATGCCTGGTCATCCTTAAGTCCCTGGTCAACGGTGACGACAGAGACGGTCATGGTCCGGGACGGGACATACAAGGTGAGGATCTCGGGTGGTACTTGTTCCTCGATACGGGTAATCTCGGCACGGCTAGTGGGCAGTACTCCCCCATTCTGGTCTTTGACCAGATCGGAGATACCTGACGCTCCCGTGACATAGCGCTCCTGGACGAGATCCTTCTGGAGCCGGTCGATATACTTAAGGACATCCGGACTCATCACATCATCCGACTCGATGAGGATCAGCACGCTGTCGGACTGGAAGGTCTTGGTGTATTTGTCGAGAAGCATTCCCCGGCGGGTATCCTTGTCGATATAGGTATCCGTGCCTGTAGCCATGGTGATCATGGTCATCCCGTAGAGCGCTACGACAAGCAGCAGGCAGAAGACTGCCGCCAGTTGTTTCGGGCGGGAAATGATAAGAGTAGCAAGCGTTTCAAACGGATTGAACATGGGGCCCCCGGCTGTGAAGGGAGAGAACTCTCCTTTTGATATCTGTATGTTGGGAGCACCATAATAAAAAAAGAGTATGATGTATGCGAGGGGAACTTTTATTTTTAAAAGTGATAATTCTGCCCGGTTGGGTAATTTTACCTGTGAAATAATCAGAATTCAAGTTTACAAAAATCAGAGGGCGAGCATCCGCTCAATTGCCCCGCGGGCCCGGTCCGCGATCTCTTCCGGTACGATGATGCGGGGGCGGAGTGTCTGCAATGCATCCCGCACTTTTGTAAGATCGGTCTTTTTCATGTTCCGGCAGACGGCTGCTGATGAGAGCGGGTAGCACTGTTTCTCGGGGCACTCTTTTGCGAGCCGGTGCAGGATCCCGTTTTCGGTACCGATAATGAACTCCAGCCCGGGAGTGGTGCGGACATAGTTGATGATGCCGGACGTGCTTGCCACGTGATCCGCGAGATCGATTATCTCCGGCCTGCACTCCGGGTGGACGAGCAGTACCGCACCCGGGTGAGCCCGCCGGGCGGCTGCAACCTGTGCGGGGGTTATCTGGTCGTGCACAATGCAGAACCCTTCCCATGGCAGGACTTCCTTTTTCGTGAACCGGGCTGCGTAACGCCCGAGGTTCCGGTCGGGCACGAAAATAATGCGGTCCTGCTCAACCGAGTTGACCACTTTTATGGCATTGGATGACGTGCAGCAGATGTCGCTCTCGGCCTTGACTTCTGCGGTGGTGTTAACGTAGCAGACCACGGCCGCATTCGGGTTCCGGGCTTTCGCAAACCGGAGTTCTTCTGCCGAGATCATCTGTGCCATCGGGCAGCAGGCATCGGGAGCGGGGAGCAATACGGTCTTGTCCGGGGAGAGAATCGCGGCGGTCTCGGCCATGAAATCCACCCCGCAGAAAACGATCACCTCGCCTTCCATGGTGGCGGCAGCCCGGGAGAGTTCGAGCGAATCCCCGCATAGATCGGCGATGTCCTGCACTTCCGGCAACTGGTAGTTATGGACAAGGATGATCGCATTCCGCTCTTTTTTCAAAGCGAGGATCTCATCTCTGGTGGTGGTGCCCGGCAACGTATGAACGCTCCTGTGTTGTACTCATTCGGACCCGGGCGTTAAAAACTTCATGTGTAGGGGAAATTTATGAACGGGCGCACCCAACTATTCCCTGCTCTCTCATGAAAATTATCCTTCCCGATTCAGCGATACAGCAAATGCCGGGAGATCCGGTCAGTATCAGCCAGATCCTTGACCAGCTGGGTATCAACCCCTCTGGCGTGATCGTATCCCGGAACGGGAAACTGGTGCCGGAGGATGCGGTTGCCACGGGTGAGGATGAGATCCGGATCATCCGCATTGCACACGGGGGATGAATGCGGCAGGAAAAGCCGGAGACCGGGGGAGCGGAGCGTTGCACGTTCTGCGCTGAGGCTCCCGTTATCCGGCTCAAGGAACCCGACCGGCATCTCTGCGCGGCACATCTCATTGCTGAGATTGAGGACCGGACAGCCCGGACGATCCATGGACGGGAACTGGTCCGGCCCCATGACCGGATCGCGGTTGCGTTCAGCGGGGGAAAGGACAGCACCGCGCTTCTTGTTATTCTCTCACGGCTCCTCCCTTCATGGGAGGATGTAAGCCTCGTGGCCATCACCGTGGACGAAGGGATTGCCAACTACCGCGATGAGACGATCCGGGCCGCAGAGGAAGTGACAAAAAAACTCGGGATCGAGCATGTCTGCGTCTCATTTACGGATCTTATCGGGGCTGATCTCGATGCTCTGCTTGTCGGGCGCGAGACGCAGGCGTGCTCGGTCTGCGGGATCCTGCGACGAAAAGCCCTCTCGGTTGCAGCCCACAAGGCCGGGGCAACAAAGATCGCCACCGGCCACAATCTCGATGACGAAGCCCAGTCCGTGCTGATGAACACGCTGCGGGGGGACCTGCCCCGCCTGGTCCGGATCAGCGACGCCGACTCTTCCGGCTGTTTTATCCCCCGGATCAAACCCCTTGCCGATATTGCGGAAAAAGAGATCGCTGCCTACCTGTTCGTCCAGGACCTCTTCCCTTTCCTTCCCGAGTGCCCGTACACCCGCTATGCCCTGAGACTGGAGGTGCGTTCTATGCTCTCTGCCATGGAACAGGAGCATCCCGGCACCATGCGAAACCTGATAAAAAGTAAACGGGCAATTGAAAAATATGCGGATCGCAGTGGTATCTCCGAACCCCTGCGCCGCTGCCGCACATGCGGGGATCCCTGCAGCGGAGAACTCTGCCAGGTCTGTATGCTCCGGCAATCACTGGGGAAGTGACGGCATACCCTGCACGCGTTCGGGATGCGTGTAGATGTTCATCTTTGCACTGCGGACAAACCCGATGACGCAGAGGCCGGTCTTTGCGGCAATCTCGATCGCTAAGGTGGTCGTGGCTCCCCGGGAGACCACGATGGGGATATTGGCAATCAGGCATTTCCGGACCATCTCTGAAGAGATCCGCCCCGAACAGATCGCATAGGTGCAGGAGAGGTCAACGTTGTTGCGCAGGGCATACCCAATCACCCGGTCGAGCGCATTGTGCCGCCCGATATCTTCCGACCGTGCAATAACGCCATCTGTGGATGCCAGGCCCACCACATGGATGCCGCCGGTTTTATCGTGCAGCTCGGAGTCGAGAATCCCCCGGATCGCGCCGCTGATGACCGCCGCCGGAATGGTAAAATCGGATTTGACTGATGGCAGTTTTGCGGTGTCGATGAACGATGCACTGCCCCCGCAGCCGGAGAGGATCGTTTTTTTGGGGCCCAGCACTTTAAAGAGGTTCTTTGTGATGACGCTGAGCCGGTTCTTCTCGATCCTGATCGATTCGATCTCGTCAATCCCCTTGATGATCTGTTCTGTGAAGAGATAGCCGGTAACAAAATCTTCCAGCTGCACGGGGCTCATCATGGCCGTCATCGCGTGCCTGCCATTGATGAAGAGGGCATAGGGAATCTCTTCGATCACTTCGTGGTTTGCGACTTCGGCCTTTTCCCCGTCAACCCGGATACAGGGCACGTGCCTGAACATCGCCTCTCCGTTCTTATCTCCGTCTTTGTGTGCAGTCATTGCTGTTCTTCTCCCTTTGTCAGTACTTCGTCCATACTGCCGGTGCGATACCCTTCAAGATCGAGCGTTACATAGGAAAACCCGATCGTTCTGAAGGTTTTTGTCAGCTGGTCCTGTATGGCCAGCAGTTTTTGGATGTCTTCATGCAGAATTTCGATACGGGCGATCTCCCCGTGCATCCGGACCCGGCACTGGGAAAAATCTTTGCCGTGCAGGAACTCCTCGGCTTCTTCAACCATTGAGAGTTTTTTGCAGGAGATCTCATCGCCATAGGGAATACGGGATGAGAGGCAGGCAGCGGATGGTTTGTTCCAGAACCGCAGGCCCGAAGCCTGTGCAATCTCCCGGATATCTGCCTTGGTGATACCGGCTTCTAAGAACGGGTGGCAGATCCCTTCTTCTGTGCTGGCCCGGAGCCCGGGCCGGTGTTCTCCGGTATCCGAGACATTGATGCCATCGGCAATGCAGGCAAAGTGCAGTGCATCCATCCGCCATTTCAGTACTTTGGCTGACTTTTTTTTGCACCAGTAACAGCGCTCTGCCGGATTTTTTACAAAACGCTCATCGTCCATTACGCGAACGGGAATGATCTCCATCTGGAGGTTATATTCTTCTGCGATCTGCCGGGCCTCAGCAATGGCCGTTCGCGGTACAACCGGGCTGTCGAGCAGGACACACCGGGCATTGCTGCCCAGCACCCCTGTTGCGAGCACTGCCAGCAGGGCGCTGTCTACGCCACCGGAATAGGATATGAGCATCGATCCCTTCGATGCGATGATCTCTTTGAGCGCCGCTGTCTTTTCTTTTGTATTCATGGTGCACCGGAATTGCTATTCACCGACTGGATGGGATATGGCAGAAAAAAAATTATGAACCACACCGTTCAGGAGCCGGGCTGGCACAGCCGCCCCCCTCATCTTCGCGGAGCTGGTGGCAGATCCTGCAGATCCGTTCGATAATCTTGACCTCTTTTTTGTCAATCAGGTCCTGTGCCAGCAGGGCGATAGATTTTTTCACGTCTTCTTCGAATTCGATCCTGTACCCGCGTTTACCGGACAGGTATTGGGAGACTGCGGATGGTGCAATCTCCAGCATTCGTGCAGCTTCTACCTTGGAGACCCCGCATCTGACCAGTTCCACGGCAATCGCCGCACGGATTGCCGGCAGGACGTCCCACACTATTTTCTGACAGGGTGCTTCCATGATATCACAACGTTTAAGTTATCCGAGTTGTCACATAATATATTGCATTCACAATTGTGAATTAAGTCGGGAAACCCCAAATATCTTTCGTGTTTCCGGTTCAGCCCCCGGGTTCGCACGAACAAAGAATATGGTTTGCTGCATGCACCGGTGGGAAAGAATAATCTCACCCCCCACACAGATAATCAGGTACGAGAGAAGCCATGGGAGCACAACGCACAATCTACATGGATCATTCCGCAACCACGTTCGTAAAACCCGAAGTGGTAAACGCGATGATCCCGTTCTTTACGGAACACTTTGGCAACCCGTCATCCATCTACAGTATTGCCCGGGAATCGAAGAACGCGATCGATGCCGCACGGGCGCAGACGGCAAAGGCGCTGGGTGCTGAACCGGACGAGATCTATTTTACCTCCGGCGGGAGCGAGTCGGACAACTGGGCGATCAAGGGAGTGGCTTATGCCAACCGGAAGCGGGGCAACCATATCATCACCTCCCAGATCGAGCACCATGCCGTGCTTCACACCTGCCAGTTCCTCGAGAAGGAAGGCTTTGAAGTCACGTATCTCCCCGTTGATCAGTACGGGCTTGTGGATCCGGCTGTGCTCGAAAAGGCGATCACGGATAAGACGATCCTCATCACGATCATGTACGCGAACAATGAGATCGGGACTATCGAACCCATCGCCGAGCTCGGGGCGATCGCCCGCAAGCACAAGGTGTACTTCCATACCGATGCAGTGCAGGCGATCGGCAGTGTCCCGATTGATGTGGTTGCCCAGAACATTGACCTGCTCTCCCTCTCTGCCCACAAGTTCTATGGTCCCAAGGGGACCGGGGCGCTCTATATAAAAAAAGGTGTCCGGATCGAGAACCTGATCCATGGCGGCGGCCAGGAACGCCGGCGCCGGGCGGGTACAGAAAATATTTCCGGCATTGTCGGGATGGGAAAGGCAATCGAGATGGTGACTGCCGATATTGCCGGGCACTCGGCAAAGATCCGGGCAATGCGGGACCGGCTCATCAGGGGCGTTCTTGCCACTATATCCCATGCCCGGCTCAACGGGCACCCGGAGAAACGGCTTGCGGGAAACTTCAATATCAGTTTCGAATTTATCGAAGGCGAGTCCATGCTCCTCTGGCTGGATGACGAGGGTATCTGCGCTTCCACCGGAAGCGCCTGCACCTCAGGATCGCTCGAACCGTCCCATGTGCTCCTCGCCACCGGCCTGCCGGTCGAGATCTCGCACGGCTCGCTCCGGCTCACGCTGGGCGATGCCAATACGGATAAGGATGTGGATTTCGTGCTCGAAGTGCTCCCGAAGGTAGTAACAAAACTGCGGGACATGTCACCCTTATATCAGAAGAGCGGGAAGGAAGGAGGTTGTAATGTACAGTGACAAGGTCATGGACCATTTCAAGAACCCCCGGAACGTTGGCGAGATTGACAATGCCGACGGAATCGGGGAAGTAGGGAACCCCGTCTGCGGGGATATCATGAAGATCTTCTTGAAGATCGAGAACAACATCGTCACCGAAGCCAAGTTCAAGACGTTCGGCTGCGGGGCAGCGATCGCTTCGAGCAGCATGGCAACCGAACTCGTGAGAGGCAAGACGCTCGAAGAGGCCTGGGATGTCTCGAATGCGGCAGTGGCCGAGGCGCTCGAAGGTTTGCCCCCGATCAAGATGCACTGCTCGGTGCTGGCCGAAGAAGGGATTCACAAGGCGATCAACGACTATCGCGTAAAGAAAGGGCTTGAACCCTGGGTGGAGAAGAACCCCCACTCGCACGAACACGATGATATGACCTGCCAGCACTAGGGGCTTAGTAACGGTATCCATACGAAAAGTCGCACGGTGAGCAATGTTTTCAGAACGGGAACTGGATCGATACAAGCGGCAGGTGATGCTCTTTGGCGAGGAAGGCCAGGAGCGTCTCAAAAAGGCGCATATCTTTGTTGCCGGCGCCGGGGGACTGGGATCGTCGATCTCCATCTACCTTGCCGTTGCCGGGGTGGGAACGATCACCATTGTCGATATGGACGTGGTTGACCAGACGAACTTAAACCGCCAGATTCTCCACTTCGACCGGGATGTCGGGAGGAAAAAGACTGCATCAGCAGAAGAGAAGTTGCAGGCGCTCAATCCGGATATCACCATCAATGCAATCGATGTCAGGATCGAGGAATCGAACGCGGCAAACCTGATTGGCAGGGCAGACGGGATCGTGGATGCCATGGACAACTACCCGACCCGGTACCTGCTCAACGATGTTGCGATTGCAAAGGAGATCCCGCTCTTCCATGGCGGCATCCGGGGATTCTACGGCCAGGCCACTACGATCATTCCCGGAACAACCCCGTGCCTCAAATGCATCTTTCCCAAAGCCCCGCCCAAAGAAGTGTTCCCGGTTGTCGGTGTGACGCCGGGCATCATCGGCACGATCCAGGCCAATGAGGTGATCAAGTACCTGACCGGCAGCGGCAGACTGCTGACCGGCCGGCTCTTCATCTGGGACGGGATGGAGGCGCATGCCGAAGAGCTCTGTGTTGAACGCAACCCTGCCTGCGAAGCGTGCAAGAGCATGACCCCCACAAAAACAATCGCGAGGAAGAATTCATGACTGTAAAGATCCGCTTTTTTGCCCGGTTCCGCGAACTGCTCGGGACTGATATCATGACCGAGGTAGCACCCGGGACACTGTTTACCCCTCTGATCACATCCATAGCCCGGAATAATCCTGCGGGTTATGCCGCTGTCTTTGATGAGAAGGGCGCATTCCATGAGTTTGTCATCCTGATGAAGAATGGAAAACGGATCGAGCTTTTGGATGCGGCAACAACGCCGGTTGCAGATGGCGATGAGATCGCCGTCTTCCCGCCCGTTGCCGGGGGATAACCCGGGGGAACCATGATCGCAATCCAGACTGCGGATGTCGATATCGGAGCTCTCATCACTGCTGCAAAGAAACCGGGAACCGGTGCAGTCGTAGTCTTTGACGGTGTCGTCCGTGACGATGGGATTACTGAGATGGAGCTCGAAGCCTACGAGGAAGTGGCGGTAAAGGAGTTAGAGAAGATCGCAAAGGAAGCAACCGAGCAGTTCCGGCTCCTGCATATCGATATCATCCACCGGATCGGGAGGCTGACGGTTGGCGAGAATATCCTCATCATCATCGTGAGTGCCGGTCACCGCCCCGAGGCGTATGCCGGCTCCCGCTATATCATCGAAGAGATAAAAAAAGGAGTCCCGATCTGGAAGAAGGAACTCACCAGAGACGGGGGGCGGTGGGTGCCCGGAGAGCATGGGCACGGCAGCGAGAAACCCCGGTAAATCACACACTGTTTTGTATCCTAACTTTGCCAGTTTGATCCCAATAGATGCAGAAGGTGCAACCTCTCGCA